>CAYPCL010000017.1:0-8090 GCA_964409215.1 uncultured Candidatus Saccharibacteria bacterium
ACAAGGCCTCCTATGACGCTACTGTTATTGAAAAATTAAAAGAAAAGAAAGCCCTCTTTCTGGGAAAGACCAATCTTGATGAATTTGCCATGGGTTCTTCCACCGAAAACTCCGCTTTTAAGAAAACCCGCAATCCTTATGACAAGGAAAGAGTGCCCGGAGGATCTTCCGGGGGTTCGGCTGCTGCCGTTGCTTCTAATGAAGTTTGCCTCGGCTTGGGTTCGGATACTGGAGGCTCTATTAGGCAACCGGCGGCTTTTTGCGGAGTGGTCGGATTCAAACCGACTTACGGTTCCGTTTCCCGCTACGGATTGATAGCTTTTGCTTCTTCTTTGGATCAAATTGGTCCTTTGGCCAATTCCGTTGAAGATGCCGAAATTCTTTTTGAAGCCATAAAAGGAAAAGATGAAAGGGATTCCACTAGTTTTTCCAAGGATGAAGGAGGAAAGGTTAAGCTTTCCGATTTAAAAATAGCTCTGCCTAAAGAATATTTTGACCAAGGCATAGATAAAAGAATCAAAACTAAAATCGAAAAGGTTGTTCAAATGTTGGAAAAGAAAGGAGCTGAAATTGAAGAAATATCTTTCCCCCAAATAGAATATGTTATTCCTATTTACTATCTCGTTTCCACTTCGGAGGCAAGTTCCAATTTATCCCGCTATGACGGAATAAGGTACGGAACTTTTTCTAAAGGGAAGAGTCTGAAGGATAGTTATTTTAAAAGCAGGGGGAATTTCGGTCCCGAAGTTAAGAGAAGAATTATGCTCGGGACTTATGCTCTTTCTCATGGTTACTACGATGCCTATTATCTCAAAGCCCAAAAAGCCAGAGCTTTTATAAAAAGAGAATTTCAAAAGATATTTAATAAATTTGACTTTGTTGTCGGCTCAACTACTCCCGATTTGCCATTTGGCCTAGGAGAAAAAGTAGATCCTTTAAAAATGTATAAATCCGACATTCTAACAGTTTCGGCCAACTTGGCCGGAATACCGGCTATCTCCGTTCCGGTAGGAAAAGTGGAGGGTCTGCCGGTCGGTTTTCAAATTATGGGCCAAGCTTTTAAAGATAAAGAAGTTTTTCAATTAGGAAAAATTGTTGAAGAAATGGTAAAATAAAGCTATGGAGTCAACATTGGAACAATTTGGAGAATTAGGGGATATAGTTAAGAGTATTTTGAAGTACTTAATCTCCGGAGAGCTTCAAAATGAACTTCTTTTAGCCAAAACAGCTTTTATTATTATTTCCTTGGTTTTTGTCATTCTCATCATTTATTTTCTCAATCGCAGCGATTATTTAGAATGGATGGTTCTGGAAGATGTTCAAAATCTTTCCAAACCTCGGTCAATAAGGAGGAAAAGATTGTTTAGAAAGTGGAATAGAATCAAGAAAAAAATGAATAAGGCCAGTTCGGAAGTCCGCTGGAAGTTCTTTTTGGTGGAAATAATAGAATTATTCAATAAAACTTTGGAAGAAATGAATTATAAGGGGGAAAAGCTGGATAGAAAATTAAGATATCTTACCGAAAATGATGTTTCCAACTTGGGATCTCTCTTGGAAAGCGCCCAATTGTCCCAAAGATTGATTGATAATCCCGACTATGGGATTGAAAAAGAAGAAGCTAAAAAAATAGTGGCTAATTTTGAAAAATCTCTCGAAGATCTTGAAGTTTTCTAAGAGCTGTATATAATGGTAAATAACTGGCGCGGGGTGGAGAAGAGGTATCTCGCCAGGCTCATAACCTGGAGGTCGCTGGTTCAATTCCAGCCCCCGCAACAATAAAGCCGGTGTAGCTCAGTGGTTTAGAGCAGAGTCTTCATAAGGCTAAGGTCGGGGGTTCAATTCCCTCCACCGGCAAATGCGGGCGTAGATCAATTGGTTAGATCACCACTCTGTCACAGTGGAGGTTGTCGGTTCAAATCCGGTCGCCCGCGCAAAATAGCGATCTTTTAAAACATAAGGAGGAAAATATGAAAGATGAACTTATTTTGGTTTCTCCGAGAAATTGTCCTAACTGCGAAGAAAAAACAATGGGAATTGATAATTGTGATTACAATTGCCCTAACTGCGGAGCCTTTTTCTGTAGCCAATGTTATGAGACGGATCCAAATGGACCGGGAAATTATGTATTTTGTCCAAGCTGTCATAAAAAATTGTTTTTTCCGAGAAACTCTTAAGAGAACAGAACCAGAGTATTTTACTCCGGTTTTTTAATTTGAATTTTTTAGTTTAAAGAATTAAAATAATTATATGAACAAACCATTATTATTCTCAGGTCTGGTAATTTTCTGCCTTATCTTTGCCCTCTTGTCCATTCTTTATAACAGTAAGGAAGAATCCAGCCCTTTGGACTTTTTGGAAAAAGAAATGGCAATAAGAGAACCGGCAGCAGCCGGAAAATTTTATCCCTTCAATAAGGAGGAACTTAAAGAGAAAGTTGAAAAACTACTGAAAAAAGCAGAAGCTTCCAGTAATCAAGCTGATCTTTTCGGCTTAATTGTTCCTCATGCCGGCTATGATTTTTCCGGTTTAACGGCCGCTTATGGTTTTAAGAATATCAATTCTGAAGTTGATACGGTTGTCGTTATAGGCAGCAGCCATCAAGAGTTCTTTCAAGGTATTTCAGTTTTTAAGGAAGGGTATTATAGGACTCCTTTGGGAAAAGTGGAAATTGACTCGGAATTAGCCGGGAAATTAATTGAAAGCAGTGAGAAAATATCCTTTAGAAAATCAGCTCATCAGAATGACCATATCATTGAAGTGGAGATTCCCTTCCTCCAAGTTTTGTTGAATGAATTTAAAATTGTTCCCGTTCTTTTCGGAAATAGCGGGGAAAATGATTACAAGGTTTTAGTCGAATTTCTCAAGAAGGTTAGGGGGAATAAGAAAGTTTTAGTGGTAGCCAGCTCCGATTTATCCCATTATCCCAGCCGGCAAGATGCTGAAAAAGTTGACTCCAAAACAATAGAAGCTATTTTAACCGGGGAGGTAGAGGAATTAGAAGAAAGAATAAATAATTTAGAGGAAGTTCCCAATCTGGAAACTCCAGCCTGTGGTTTGGAGGCCGTTAAAGCATTAATGCTTTTAGCTAAAGGAATGGATATTGAATTGTTGAATTATAGCAATTCCGGGGAAATTAGCGGAGAGGAAATGAACGTTGTCGGTTATGCTTCCATCGGTTTTTTCCGTAATGAAAAATTTCAATTATCTCAAGAAGACAAGGAAAAACTCTTAAAAATAGCCCGGCAATCAGTTGAATCCTATCTTAAAAAAGGGGAAATAGAATATGACCAGCCGGATAATTTGGATGAGAAATTGGGAGCTTTTGTTACCATAAAAAAAGAGGGGAAACTGAGAGGATGCATAGGAGCTTTTTCTCCTTCGGAACATCCGCTTCATAAAACAGTTTCCCGAATGGCGATTTCGGCCGCTTCTGAAGATAAAAGATTCAAACCGGTAACCGAAGAAGAATTGGAAGATTTAGAATATGAAATATCGGTTTTAAGCGAGTTGAAAAAAATAGCAAACTGGCAAGACATTAAATTGGGAGAGCAGGGGGTAAAAATTGTTTATGGCTCATATTCCGGAGTTTTTCTTCCCCAAGTAGCTGAAGAAAATAATTGGAATTTGGAAGAATTTCTTTCTCAATTGTGCTTCCAAAAAATTGGTCTTTCTTCGGATTGCTACAAAAATAATAATGTTGATTTATATGTTTTTGAGGCCGAAGTTTTCGGGGAATAAACCCCTTTTTAAGAGTAATTCTCGGTTGTTTTTCTTTCTATTTTTGCTAAAATAAAAGGAGAATGATTTTTTCCTATAACTGGATGAAAAACTATGTTTCCGGAAAATTGCCTAAACCAGAGAAACTGGCCGATTTTTTGAATCTTCACAGTTTTGAAGTGGAAAATGTTGAAAAAAAAGGAAAAGATTGGCTTTTGGATGTTGACGTTCTGCCCAACAGGGCCCCTGATTGCCTTTCTCATCTGGGAATAGCCAGGGAATCAGCTCTAATTTCCGGTCTTAAATTCAAGCTTCCGGAAATTAGCTTTAAAGAGGATAAAAAGAAAAAAACCGAAGATTTTATTGATTTAGAAGTAAAGTGCGATTGTTCAAGATATACCGCTAAAGTAATTCTTGATCTGGAAGTGGGGGAATCACCGCTCTGGCTTAAGAATTATTTGGAGAATTGTGGACTCCAGGCCATTAACAATATTGTTGACATAAGCAATTTTGTTATGCTGGAAACAGGCCAGCCAATTCATGCTTTTGATCTTGATAAAATATCAGGAGGAAAAATTATTGTAAGGAGAGCTAAGAGTGGAGAAGAGATAAAAACTTTGGATGATAAAACCTCTAAATTGGATAAAGACATTCTTTTAATAGCCGATCGGGATAAGCCCCTGGCCATAGCCGGCATTAAAGGAGGAGAGAGTACGGCTATTGATGAAAACACCAAAAGAATAGTGGTGGAAACAGCTAATTTTGACCAAAAAACAATAAGAAACGGTTCCAAGAAACTTAAGTTGAAAACCGATGCTTCTTGGCGCTTTGAAAATGGAATTGATCCTAATCTGACTGTTTTTGCCCAGAAAAGATTCGCTCACTTGGCGGAGAAAATTGCCGGAGGAAGAGCTGCTCAATGTTTTCTGGACTTTTATCCCGACAAAATCAAGGAAAAAGAAATTAATCTTGATTTAAATTATCTGGAAGAAATACTGAAAATCAAAGTTTCTCCCCAAAAAGTAAAATCAATTCTGAAAAGCTTAGGTTTTGAATTTAAAAACCCTAAAGTCAAAGTTCCCACCAGAAGAATGGATATTAACATTCAGGAGGATTTAATTGAGGAGATAGGAAGGATTTTGGGCTACCAAAACATTCCCTCTCTTTTTCCCAGTGGCGTTTTAATCCCTCCCAAGAAGAACAATGATATATTTTGGACTGAGAACTGCCGAAATATTCTTAGAGAACTTGGTTTTAAGGAAGTTTACAATTATTCTTTTGTTTCCCGGAATCAAAAAGATATCTTTGGCTGGGAAGATAAAGAAGTTCTAGAACTGGAAAATCCGGTAAACCGTTTTCATAAGTTTCTGAGACCGAGTTTGATTCCCAATTTGATAGAAAACATAAAGGAAAATTTAAAGCGCTTTGAAAAAATCAAACTTTTTGAAGTGGGGAAAATCTTCGGAACAGAATATTCCGAAAAGAAATCTTTAACGGGAGTATTGTCAGAAAGAAATTTGGATAATAAAGGATTTTATCTTTTAAAGGGAATAGTTGATGCTCTTTTGAATAAATTGGGAATTAGCGAAATTTGGTATGATGATGTCAAAGCGATTCCGGAAGAATCCAAGATTAAAATCTGGCATCCCGGCAAAATGGCTGAAATAAAAATTGATGGGGAAGAAATAGGTTTTTTGGGAGAAATTAATCCTAGAATATTAAGCCGGCTGGAATTAAAAGAAAAAGTATTTGTTTTTGATTTTGATTTTGATAAGCTTATAAAATTGGCTTGGGAAGAACAGGAATACAAACCTATTTCTCCCTATCCCAGTTCGGTCAGGGATTTGGCCGTTCTGGTTCCCAAGGGAACGAAAGTGATTGAAGTTATGAATAAAATAAATATTGGAGGAGGGAAAATCGTAAGAGATGTTGACCTTTTTGATATTTATTCCGGAAAAGGTATTTCTTCGGAGAAAGAAAATCTGGCTTTTCACATAATTTATCAAAGTGAGAAAAAAACCTTAAAGTCGGAGGAAGTGGATAAAATCCATCAAAAAATTATTAAAATATTGGAAGAAAATCCTCAATGGGAGGTAAGAAAATAATATATGATTAAAAAAAACAATTATTCAGCTAAAGATATATATGTTTTAAAGGGTTTGGAGCCGGTTAGAAAACGTCCGGGGATGTATATCGGCTCTACCGGTTCTTTGGGGCTTCACCATTTGATTTGGGAGGTCCTGGACAACGGCATTGACGAGTGCATGGCCGGTTTTGCCGATGAAATTAAAATAACCCTTCTTAAAGATAACAAAGTTAAGTGTGAGGATAACGGTCGGGGAATTCCCGTGGAAAAGCATAAACAGACTAAAAAGTCAGCCCTGGAGACGGTAATGACCACTCTTCATGCCGGAGGAAAATTCGGAGGCAAGGCCTATCAAGTGGCCGGAGGACTCCATGGAGTGGGACTTTCCGTTGTCTGTGCTTTAAGTAAATATTTAAGAGCTGAAGTTTGTAAAGGAGGGAACAAGTATGTTCAGGAGTATTCCCGGGGAAAAGCTAAAAATAAACTTAAAAAGGAAGGAAAATGCAAGAATAACGGAACTACTGTGATTTTTGAACCGGATCCGGAGATATTTCAAACCACGGAATTCAATTTGAAAAAAATCATGAATCATCTCCGCCAACAAGCTTATTTAACTTCCAATACGAAAATAATCATCAGAGACGAAAGAAAAGAATTGCCTTTTGAATATAATTTCTATTTTGAAGGAGGACTTGTTTCCTATATTAAGTACTTGGTTGATGAAGCCGAGACCCGCCATAACAATATTTTTTATGTAAAAGGCAAGGAAAATGAAATGATTATAGAAGCTGCTTTTCAATATGCCAAGGAAATTGAATGCCAAGAGGAAAGCTTTGCCAACAATATTTACACCGGGGAAGGAGGAACTCATTTAACCGGTTTTAGAACAGCTTTTACCAGAACTTTGAATGATTAAGCCAGAAAAAACGACTTCATTAAGGAAAAAGATGATAATCTTTCCGGAAACGATATCAGAGAGGGGTTAATATCGGCTGTATCCGTTAGAATCAAAGAGCCTCAATTTGAAGGCCAAACTAAAGCCAAACTTGGAAACCCCGAAGTTAAAACAGCGGTAATTTCCGTAGTCTCCGAATCTTTAGCTGATTTTTTAGAGAAAAATCCTCAAGATGCCAGAGCTATTATAGAAAATTGCCTCTTGGCTGCCAGAGCCAGAAAAGCGGCAAGAGCAGCCAGGAAAACAGTCCTTAGAAAAGGAGTTATTGAAGGATTGACTCTACCCGGTAAATTAGCCGATTGTTCAACCAAAAAACCGGAAGAGTCGGAAATATACATAGTTGAGGGAGATTCTGCCGGAGGAAGCTCAAAAATGGCCCGAGACAGAAGAACCCAGGCAATCCTTCCCTTGAGAGGTAAGATTTTAAACGTGGAGAGGGCCCGCTTAGATAGAATCTTGGGCAACAAGGAAATTAAATCTCTGATTATTGCTTTGGGAACGGCTATCGCCCAGGATTTTGATATAGAAAAAGCCCGTTATCATAGAATAATAATTATGACTGACGCTGATGTTGACGGAGCCCACATTAGGACTCTTCTTTTAACCTTGTTTTTCCGCTACTTCCGGGAAATTATAGAAAAAGGATATCTCTATATCGCTCAACCTCCCCTTTATAAAATAAAAAAGGGAAAGAGAATTGAGCATTGTTTCACCGAAGCCGAAAAAAGAGAAATTATTGAAGATATGGGAAAAGAAGGAATTGACATTCAGCGCTACAAGGGGTTGGGTGAAATGAATCCCAAAGAATTATGGAATACGACAATGAATCCCGAAAACAGAATACTTCTTAAGGTTACCATAGACCAGGCTGAAAGGGCCGATCATACCTTTGATGTTTTGATGGGGAAGGATGTAATGCCCAGGAAGAAATTTATCCAAGCCCATGCCAAAAAAGTGGAAAATCTTGACATTTAAAGCTAAATGAAATATTATAAGGGTGTAAGCCCGAAAAAAGGGCTTTTTAAAATCCTATGTTGGAGAAAATAAAAAAATTTATCAAAGAGGTGATCAAAGAAGGAAAAAAAGTTGATTGGCCGAGAAAAAAGGAAGTTATCAACTACACTTTAATTGTAATTGGTATTTCTTTGGGCGTGTCTCTTCTTCTGGGCCTCTTCGATTTCATATTCATAAGAATTCTTAAACAATTTATCCTTTAATATATGTCCAAACAGAAGATAAAACAAGGAAGAAACTGGTATGTAATTCACACTTATTCCGGAGAAGAGGAAGCGGTGGCTAAAAACCTCCGCCATCGTATTTCCAGCTTGGGTA
>CAYPCL010000017.1:8100-10904 GCA_964409215.1 uncultured Candidatus Saccharibacteria bacterium
ATTTTTGATGTTATTGTTCCTAAAGAAAAAAAGATTAAAATAAAAGAAGGAAAAAGAAAAGTTATTGAAGAAAAAATATACCCCGGCTACATTTTTGTAGAAATGATAGTTACTGATGATTCCTGGTATATAGTTAGGAATACCCCCCGGGTAACCGGTTTTATCGGAGCGGGAACCACGCCTATTTCCGTTTCCAAGAAAGAGATTGATGCTTTAAAGAAAAGAATGGGGATGAAAGCCCCCGAACATAAGATGGATTTTTCTGTTGGAACTTTAATTAAGGTAATTGATGGACCCTTTAAGGATTTTGAGGGGAAAATTTCCGAAATAGATAAAGAAAAAGGGAAACTCAAAGTTTTAATTAATGTATTTGGCAGAGACACTCCTGTTGAAGTGGATTCTCTCCAAGTTAAAAAAATATAATTATGCCTAAAATTGCTGCTAGAGTAAAACTTCATATTCCCGCTGCTAAGGCTACTCCCGCTCCTCCGATCGGTCCGGCTTTGGCCCAGCACGGAATAAATATTGGAGATTTTTGTCAGAAGTTCAATGATGCTACAAAAGAAAGCCAGGGCTTTACCATTCCCGTTGAAGTTAAAATTTACGAGGATAGAAGTTTTGATTTTAAATTAAAAACTCCTTTAACTTCAGACCTTTTAAAAGAGGAACTTGGGATAGAAAAAGGATCAGGAGAACCTAATAGAAAAAAAATGGCTAAAATCAACCGGAAACAGCTTGAAAAAATAGCTAAAAAGAAAATGGATGATTTAAATACCGATAATCTGGAAGAAGCAGTAAAAATTATAGAAGGAACGGCTAAAAATATGGGAATAACAGTAAAATAAATATGAGCAGGAGAATTAACTGGGATGAATATTTTATGAATATTGTTGAAGCAGTAGCCGAAAGGAGTACCTGTGACAGGGGTAAGGTCGGTGCTGTTGCCGTACTTGATAAAAGGATTATTGCCACCGGTTACGCTGGTTCTCCTTCCGGCTTGCCTCATTGCAATGAAGTGGGACACTTAATGCATAAAGTAGTTGAGGAGGACGGAAAAATATCAAAACATTGTATTAGAACTATCCATGCCGAGCAAAATGTAATTGTTCAAGCCGCTAAATACGGCATAGCTTTAAAAGGAGCCTCGCTTTATTGTACAATGGTTCCTTGCTATACTTGCGCTAAAATGATAGTTAATGCGGGAATTTTCAGAGTGATGGCTAAAAAAAGGTATCACGCTGATAAATTAACCCTCAAACTCTTCAAAGAAGCCGGAGTTAAGCTGGATATTTTAATGGACGAGCTAGAGGAATATGATAATCAATAAGAGTTTCTTTAAATAAGAACTCTTTTTTTATTGACAATAAGAGTTTAGTAGCTTAAACTTGAATTCAGCTCTTTATAAATAAAATAACGAAAAGGAGGATATTATGAAAGTAAAACTTTTGAAAAGTACAGCGGACATAAATACTCTGGCCGCTATTCTTAGTTGTCGGAGCAGTAAATCAAGTTATGAAATTCTTACGGAGTTGAAAAAACTAAGCAAAAAGGATTTGGAAAAAAGGGAAAAATCGGTTTTTCAAAAAAGCCTTGGCAGAGCTCATGGAGCAGTAGGGGACAAAAGCTTTTTTGATTTTTCCATTTCAGAAATTCCCCGGTTAGCAACATTGTTTTTATGTCTGCCGGAGTACCTGGACCATCTTCAGCAATCATTACGGGTGGTTGAAGTATCAGAGGGAAATTTTTATACTCCTGCGAGATTATCAAAGAATTCTGAATTTAACGAGCTTTTAAGGGACTCTTCTAATTTTTACCATAAAATGGTAAATTCAGGAGTTCCTCGGGAAGATGCCCGCTATATTCTGCCTCTCTTTACCTTAACTAATATTAGTACTCATGGGAATGTAAGGGAATTTTCCCACTTACTTCTAATGAGTCAAGATGAATTTGTACCAGAAGTAATTAAAGATTTAATCAAAGAAATTTTTCGACAGTTAAAATCCCAGCTTTTTGAAGATATGGGCTATAATTTCCAGCGGATGAGTTTCTTTCCTTCAGCCCGTCTCTTTTATTCCGATAAGGGTTTTGTTCTTAATGACTTTATTTCAAGAACAAATAAACCTCTTTTGTTGGGTTCCTCTAATGCTTCTTTTTTAACCAGAGATTTGTTAAAAAAAGCAATCTTAGAAGAAAATGAAGGCGCTATTTCAATCTTAAAACATGTTCATTTTGAGTTTTCTGTTCCAATGTCTTTGGCTTCTTTCCACCAGGCTATCCGTCAGCGAACCTGGAATCATAGTGTTCAATCTATTTTTTCCGCTGCTGATTCTCGTAATGTCAAGATAATGATCCCTCCCAAGGTTGAAGAAATGGGTTTTCAACTTGAATTTGAAAAAAATTTCTTCAAGCTGATGAGTTTTTATTGGAAAGCTAAAAAAGAAATCCCTAAAAAAGAGATTATCGGCATAGTACCTCATGCTTTAATGATTTCTGATTTTGTTCACATTAATGCCTGGAATGCAATTCATGGAATTGGCATCAGAACCTGCCCCAAGGCTCAATGGGAAATTAGGAAAAAAGCTTGGGAAATGGTTGCGATTATAAATTCCATTTGCCCGGCTTTAGGAAATTGGCTTGGACCCCGCTGTTTGAGTTACGGTGATTGTCCCGAGGGAAAAGAATGTATATTTTTCAAGGCAATGTTAAAGAAAAGAGAAAGCCTGCTCTAAGAGCGGGCTTTTTTATTACTTTAATTATGTTATAATAATTTTGATAATACAAAAAATATGACTAAAAAATTCAAT
>CAYPCL010000018.1:0-10676 GCA_964409215.1 uncultured Candidatus Saccharibacteria bacterium
GTGCCGAGGCGCTTTGCGCCGAGGCAACAAACGCCGAACATACAATTTGGCTCCGGGGACAGGACTCGAACCTGTAACCCACTGATTAACAGTCAGTTGCTCTACCAATTGAGCTACCCCGGAATAAGTCCCAGTATAATTCAATTAACCCTATTTATCAAGATTAATAGTCCCTTAGCTTCTTTACCTCGTCAAACTTCCTGATTTTCTCCAAGGCCTTTGCCTGAACCTGGCGTATTCTTTCCCTGGTTACTCCGAATTTCTTCCCTACTTGATCCAAGGTATGGATTATTCCGTCTTTCAGACCGAATCTCATAGATAAAATCTCTTTCTCTCTATCGGTTAACTGGCTGGAAACCTCTTTCAATCTCTTCTTGAGAATATTATGAGCTGCCCTTGAAGAAGGATCGGGAAGCTCCTTGTCTTCGACAAACTCGGCCAAGGTGGTATCCTCTCCTTCATCTCCTATCGGCGTCTCCAAAGAAATGGTCTTTCTCTTTATCCTTATAATCCTATGAATCTTATCAATATCCAAGTTCATCTCAGCGGAAATTTCTTCGGGCAGAGGTTCTCTTCCCAAGTCCTGGAGAAGCCTTTTTCTGACTGACTCGTATTTACTGATTGTTTCCACCATATGAACGGGAACTCTAATAGTTCTGGATTGATCGGCCAGGGCTCGGGTAATGGACTGCCTTATCCACCAAGTGGCATAAGTGGAAAACTTATACCCCCTTCTCCAATCAAACTTCTCAACGGCCTTGAGAAGGCCGAGATTACCCTCCTGAATAAGATCCAAAAGAGTCAGGTTGGGCGAACGGCCGACATATTTCTTGGCAATGGAAACCACTAAACGGAGATTGGCCTGGACCAGTTCCTTTCTGGCTTCTTCCTCCCCTTTCTCTATTCTCTTGGCCAATTCCTTCTCCTTTTTGGCCTTAATCATGGGAATTCTCCCTATTTCCTTCAAATACATCTGAATGGAGTCTATTTTGGGAAGGGAAAAGTTCTTCTTTTTTTTGTCTTTTAAGACGGTTTCCAAAAGAGAACCCCGGAAAATTACTTTTATCTTCTGTTCGGAAAGCTTATTATAGAGAATCTCCAAGCCGGGAATATCTTTCTCTAATTCGGGGAAAAAGCGGATGATTTTCCTGCCGGTGACAAATCCTTTCCCCTTTTCCTTAGCAATGAATTGATTGATTTTTTCTTCGCTAAAAACTTTCTTCCTTCTCCTTATTTTCTTAAACTTCAAGGTCTTTTTATTAGAGGAAGTTTTCTTTTTTGTAGTCTTCTTGGCAGTCTTTTTTTGAGGAACTCTTTTTTTGGTTTTCTTTTTTTTAGCCATAATATTTAGAGATGAAGCTGATGGCTTATCTCGTTAAATTTGTTTATTAACTCCTTTAATTTCTTCTTTCCTTCCTCGGTTTTCGATTCCTCGCTTTCAACTTTTTTGATCCTTGAAGAGACCAATTCCAGCTCATTCCTCAAATTGAATTTGTTCAATTCCCTTAAACAGAGAATAATCTCTTTTTTAGGGTCTTCTCCGCCGAAACTGTCAATTTCCGCTCTTAAAGCCGCCGTATCTATCATTTCCTTCAACTCCCCTTCTTTTAATTTCTTCAAGGAAGCTTCTCTTTTTTTCTCATTCTTCTTCAAGGAGGAAACAATCAGCTTCAATTCATCCGAAAAGTTAGCCAGCTGGTTTTCTTCAATAAGTTCCAGGTTGGAAAAATCCTTAAAGACAAGGGAGAGAATTCTTTCTTCCAAGAGATCTTTCCGGTTTCTTTCTCTTTTATTTTCTTTTTTTTCTTCGGAAGGAGCTTCTTTTTTGAACCTAATTTTTTCCATTTCCTGCCAGATAATATTCTCTTCAACATTCAAAGCCTGGCTCAGTTTCTGAATCCAATGGGATTGAACAATCTTGTTGGGAATGTTTTTAATCTTGGGGAGGATGAATTCGGAAATCTTTCTTTTTCCTTCGGGACGGGAGGAATCAAACTCATTCAAAGCGCTGTCAAAATAGAACTGGAAGATGTCTTCGGCTTCTTCAATCAATTTCCCCCATTTTTTAGGGTCTTCAACGGCCATATCGGCCGGATCTTTCCCTTTGGGCATTTCAATCACCCTAATGTTAAAATCCTTCCTCTGGGCTATTTCAATGCTCCTCTGGGTAGCCAAGCCGCCGGCTGAATCCATGTCAAAAGCAGTATAGAGATTATCGCTGTATCTCTTAATAATATCCAAATGAGCCGGAGTAAGGGAGGTTCCGCTTGAAGATACCGTGTTATCAAAGCCGGCTTGATGGGAGAGAATAACATCGGTATAGCCCTCGGTTAGAATAACTTTGTCTTCCTTTCTTATCGGGACCTTGGCGAAGTTCAAGCCGTAAAGAACCCGGCTCTTGTCATAAAGGAGGGTGTTGGGAGTGTTAAGATATTTGGCTTTTTCCTCTTCTTGGCCGAAAATTCTTCCTCCGAAGCCGATTACCTGGGATTGAATATTGAAAACGGGAAAGACAATTCTTCCCCTGAATCGGTCATAGGCACTCTTGTTCTTTTCTTCAGGCTTAACAGCCAAGCCGGTCTTAATCACTTCTTCCCGGCTGTAGCCCTTGCCAACCAAAAAATCGGATAATGATCTCCAGCTCCGGGGAGCGTACCCCAATCTCCATTTTTTAATTGATTCCTCTTTGATTCCCCTTTTTAAAAGATACTTCCCGGCTTCCTGGCCACCTTGGTTCGCCTCCAACTGGCGTTCAAAAAAAGAAGTGGCTAAATCGGCTATTTCATAGAGGCGCTGACGAGCCGTTCTAAGTTTCGGATCATAGCTGGGCAGTTTGACTCCGGCCCGGCGGGCCAGAATTTTCAAAGCATCGCCGAATTCCACTCCTTCAATCAGTTTGACAAACTCAAAAATATCTCCTCCCAGTCCACAGCCGAAACACTTAAAAAGTTGTCTGGCCGGGGAAACGAAAAAAGAAGGTGTTTTTTCCGAATGAAAAGGACAGCGAGCCCGGTAATTAATGCCTGTTTTTTGGAGTTTAAGATAGCTGCCTATTAGTTCGACAATATCCAGCTTCTCTTTTATTTTCTCAACTGTTGAGTCCATTTCTAACTTTAATTTAACCTATTTTCGAGTCTTTCTCAAGTACTGGAATAAAAAGGGCATACCTTGAATATGCCCTTTGATGGGATGTTGTAATTTTCTAAGTATAAACCTCGCCGCGGCCATGACAGTAAATACAAACCTTATAGCAAGCACCATGACATTGATCACAGGTATACCATTTGTTTCCGTGTTTGACTTCTCCTCTCCCATGGCAATGAGAACATCTTACATCACCCCTTCCATGACAATTACTGCATTTAACCCATCTACCCATTTTAAATCACCTCCTTTTAAATTTATTTGGTAGAACTGAATATTGCTAAATATTAAGCTTAAATTAATTTTCTTAATTGTCAATTCCAATTTTCCAGAATTAAATTTGAATAACAATAATGGCCTGAAATTGAACTAATTGGATTAAAATGATGTAATTCCTTCTGGTAAACTTTCCATCCTTGATTTTCTAAATAATCCACTGCTTTTTTGGAATTCTTTTGAGTAACCATTAATAATTTTCCTTCTTTATTAAGCTTCTTTTTTATAGTTTCCAAATATGATTTTTTCGATGAACAGAACTTTTTGCTGTCAAGAATATTGGAGATATAAATTAGGTCATAGAAATTATCTTCGGCTAAATTTAAATTTTCTTCAAAATCTCCGGAGTAAATGCTAATCCTGTCAATTTTCTCTTTTAATCTTTCATAATTGTCTTTGTTTAAATAAAGAAGATAATTCTTGCCTTTTTGCCAAAAGCTATCTTTGTACCAATAGCCGGATTTCTTAAGACATTTTAGAAAATTTGATGATTCAGAATCTCCGATAATCCGATCAAACACTTCTCTGCTTTCAACCGTTAGTTGTCCCCTGATTTTAGAATAAACCCCATTTTTGTTATCTATTTTAAAATCCTCCAACAACTTTTTCATTTCCTCAAAAGAAAGTTTTTTAATCAAAGCTTTTTTCAAATCAACCGTTATGCCGGCCAACTGCCTTATATCGCAAACATTTGCCTCAGATATGTTGTCAAAATTTACCAGGGAATTAAAAATAAAATCTCCTCCACCAGCTATGGAAAAGATTCTTTTGATCTCTAGTTCTTTTAAATTGGACAAAAAATCAATCAATCTCTCGTTAGTAAAAAACCAAACTGGATAGAATTCCCTTTTTAAAATATCCTTCGTTATTATCTTTTGACAAAATTGATTAATTTTTTTATTCATAGCTCTAAAACCGGGCGAAAAGTCAGGATAGTACTCCAAAATTCAGGCGGTTCCCAGCCCAGGCAACCGGCTGATTTGCTTCCTCCGGCCAAATATTGGCCGTTTTTAAGCTTATCTTCAAACCATTCCCAGGTTCTCGTTGTCTTCCATTGATTGTAGAAAGCATTAGCCAAATAATTATATTCAATAAAAAAGGGTAATCTGACGTTCTTTTCCGGAGCTACTTTTAAAAAATCAAGAATAAAGGGCTTCAAACTGCTTATCTCTTCAATGTTAAGGCAAAATCTCGAACCAAAACCTTTCTCGGCCAGAACATCTTTTAAATATTCATCCTGATGATTTTGTTTATTCCATTTTTTAAAGTAATTTTTAGGATAAAAACCTATTTTCTTCAGAAAACGGACATCATTAACTCTTATCCAAGGGACTTTCTTCTTGGGTTTATCCCTGCTGTCAATTAAAATCCAGCCAGCGGTTAAAATCTTGGCTTTTTTCGATAATTCTCCCTTGTCAATTTTTTTATAGAAAATCTTATAGGGTTTATCCTTTTCCCTCTTCCAAAAAGGAAAATCTAAATCTCTATCCAAGGTTATTTCAGGAAGATAGTGGAGATGAAAGGAATTTTTATTCCAATAATCTATTTTTTCTCCGCTAACCCAATCGGGTATTTGCGGGATTTCACTTAAATTAAAAAACTTCTTAACAATCCTTTTTTCTCTTTCAAATATCCTTTTAGTTAAGATATTCTTGTTCGGCATAATTTAATAATAACAAAAAAAGAAGGTAATTAGAAACCTTCTTTTTGAAGCTGAAAGAGTTATTTTCTTTTCCGGGATTCCTTTCTTTTCTTTAGGATAATAACAATGATTAGGGCGATTATGAAAAGAAGAAGGGCTATTTTAAAACCTTGGGAAGAGAAGAAGCTGCTGATGGCTCCCAAAAAGCTATTGGGGCTTTTTCCCTTTTCAACCAATTCCTCTTCTTCTTCCTCTTCCTCCTCTTCTTCCTCTTCTTCGCCTTCAATTAATTCACCGCTTCCTTCTTTAATTTCTCCTTCAACCGGCTGATAACCGCTCTCTTCCGTAGTTTCCCCTTTAACTTCCTTCTCTATTTCCTCGGAAGCCAAGGTGATAAAACTATGTTCCTTGCTTACACTCGGAGGTGAAGCATGGGAAATACAGCGGAAATAGTAGCTTGTCCCGGAATCTAAACCGCTAACAGTCACCTGATGATAGCTGACTTTGGGATCCTGGTCAAATTCTGAAGTAGTATGCTTATAGCCGTACTTGGGAGGATTACCGCTGTCATCTGACAAATCTAAAGTATGACTTTCTCCTCCAGCTCCATAAATGACCTGGCTGGTGGAAAAATAGCTGGTTGACCAAGAGATAACAACACTTGTTTCAGTTATATCAGTGGCAATAACTGACTCTTCGGAGATGCTGAAACCAGGGGGAAAAACTCCTCCGCCAGTTCCACCTCCGGAATCACCTCCGTCAGAACCATTTCCGGAACTGCTCCCTCCTTCCTCTCCTTGAGAACCAATTAATAAGTCAAATCCTAGTTCATTCTCTTGATATTTATTACCACTGTTTTTATTGAAAGTTATAATAAAATCATATTGAGTCTGTTGATTATCCGGCAAAGAGGATAAAAACATCTCTCCCCGATCAAAGAAATTCCTAAGAGAATTATCATAGAGGGAGGCTGTTCCTTCCTTTATTTCCAAATTAAGAGTATTGCTAAAATTGTCTCCATCGGAGAGATTTATCGCCTCAACTCCTATATTCTTAGCTTCTCCTGTGTAATTAGTTACTTTAACCCAGCGACTGACTTGATTAGAGGGAAGAAAGTTCCCCTCACTAAATAGGGGGTCTGATTCAAATTCAACAATTAAATCTTGAGCTGTTGCCGAAGCAAAAGCGGGAATTAGAAAAAATCCCAAAATAACGCTAACTAAAGCAATTTTTATTCTTTTTTTATTCATCATTGTTTTCATTGGATTCATCTTTTAAATTTTCTTCATTGGTTTGATTATTCTCCCCTGATTGAGAATTACTATCTCCCCCATCGCTTTCCTCATTATTTTCTGACTCTTCTGAATCATCTTCTTCTTTTCCTTCTTCTGAAGAAATATTGTTTTCTTCGCTATTCTCTTCCGAAGAGTTGGTTTCCGATTCTTCTTCATCTTCCCCTACATTATCTCCCGAGGAATTATTTTCTTCCGATTCAAATTCGGGAGAATTATTATTCGTTTCTTCAGTTGTCGTAGAGAATTCACTTTCCGAAGGAGAAGATGTAGAGTTATTGGAATCAATTCCGGGTTCATTGAGACTGCTACTTGCAGTTTCTTGAGTGGAACTAGCGTTTTCTCCCGTTGTTAAGTCAGTACTGGTAGAAGTTTCTTCCGTTGTCGTTGAATCAGAGAGATTTTCCTCCGTAGTTGTTGAATTTGTAGTTGTGGAAACCTCTTCTGTGCTGGTTACTACCGGAGATGTTTCTTCTGTCGTAGTTGCAATTGTGGTTGTAGCTGAAGGAACATCCTCGGTTGTCGTTGAATTGGAAATAATATTCTCACTTGTCGTTGAATTGGTAGTAGTACTGGATTTACCGGAAGAATCACCTTGATCATTTCCATTGTTGGCTTCCTTGTTTTCCTGATTCGACAGAGGAACATTATTTAAATTATCCTCTATTTTATTGGCTATTCCCGGAGTAGGAATAGGGTCAACCCAAGCTCCTAAGCCATCGGGTATCCTGGCAAAGGATTTATCCAGAGGTACGGACCCGGAAGAAGTAGCATCGTTAAAGTGCTCCGATATTTCGTTACTATCAAGGGGTCTGTCAAAAATTTTCACTTCATCAATCCTTCCGCTTAGATATCCAGAGCCATTGTTATAGGAAATTCTTCCTATTTCAATTACCTCGTCATTAATTGTATTTCCCGCAAGACTTCCCTGTTTTTCGAACACTCCATCCACATATAGTTTAATACTATCATCCTCTCTGACTAAAACGAGATGATGCCAGTTATTATCGGCTATATTTGTAGATCCTTCTATCTCAACTTTACCATTGTCGCTTTGGACTGTTCTAATATAGCCCAGGACATGGCCGTTTTGAATTCCTAATCCCCAGCCGGGACCATACTCCTTATATTTTGTCATAACCCACTCTCTAGTTGTAGAATTAGTTTTTATCCAAGCTTCAGCTGCAAATTCTTCTGAATTAAAGATATTACTGCTGGTTGTGTTTGCATAGTCATCAAAACCATCAAAATTCAAAGCCTCGTTTATTTTTCCAACAATCCAGCCAACTCCATGATTAACTCCTTGATGATTATTACCGCTAAGATCATCTAAAGTCCCATCTAAAGGCCAAAACAAAGCTAAATTATTAGTTGAACCAGGATTATTATTCACGTTATAGTCAGAGTTGCCGTAGGAATAAGAATCCATTTTTATATCATTTTTATCGTATAGAGAAACCGTTCCGGCATTATCATTTAGGATATTATTCCATCCTGAAAAAGATGGGGCGGAGACAACCAACCAGCCTTGGGAAGGGATTAGCGTTGTTCCAGAAAACTGTTCCGTGGTAGAAGAGTTTATGATAATTTCTTTTCTATCCGTTTTTATCTTGTAACCTTGAAGATCAATTGATGAGTTGCTTTTATTATAAAGTTCTATAAACTCAGGATAATTCCCGGCATTGGGTAAAAATTCATTGAGAACAACGGGAGGATCCCAATACCCGGTTTTTATTGTATTTTCAATTTCTTCAATATCCGTAAAACCACCCTCTCCATAATTTTCAAAATCATTTTGCCATCCCTTAAAATTAAATTTAAAATGACAAACTTTTCCTTGATAATCCTCGGTTAAATTATCGGCTAAACTAATTTTATAAAAGAACCATTGTTTTGTTCCATCATTTGAATTCGTATCAAATTGATCATCAAGGTGGGGAATTTCAAAATCAGAATCTCTGAGATTGTTCAAAGAAACTAATGAACCATTATATTTCAGCCTCATATCTCTATTGGTATAGCCTCCACTGGGAAAACCATTATAGTGATTATACCAAATTTTCAAATTCAATTGGTCACATAAAAGAGAATCTCCAGAAACAAATTCATAGCTTGCATCATGTTTCAATGGTAAGCTATTAACTTCCTGATTAATATAAATATCTCGAGCTGTAGAATCACCAGGTTCCATTTCTTCAGCTGGGGAAGTAAAATTATTTTGTCCGGAAAAAACAGAAAAATCTAAAATCGCAATGTTGCAACTATTTTGAGAAGCAGTCTCTTTGTCACTAAAGTAAGCAAAAGTTTCTCCAACAACTGAAACACCTGCCCAGTTAAGACTGACTATTATTAAAAGACAAATAATTTTATCGAAAGATTTATTCATTTTTTTTAACCTCCAAGCGAATTTTTTTAATTTCATCAATAATAATAAACAGAACAGGGATCATTATAATCAGAATGAAGCCTAAAGGTTTTTTAATAAAATCTATTACATAACCCAAATAAGGCAGATCAAATAACACTTTACCCATTACTTCTGATTTGGAAATCTCTTTTCGGTCAGGAGCATTATTAGCATCTCCTTTGGTAGTGTAAAAGGGTTTTCCTTTTATTACTCTAATTTCTTCAATCCGATGGGTAACAATTTCCTTACCACTCTGAAAAGAAATGATATCTCCAATCTCATAATTATCCGCCGGCTTCACCATTACTATACCACCCATATTAACTTTCGGTTCCATTGATCCCGATTGAACAATCAAGAACTTTATATTCCCCGTAATCGGAAAGATGGAAATAACAAACAATAGAGCTATCAGTGCAAGAAAACTAAGAAAGATGTAATAAAGTATTTTAAGAAATTTCATTAAATCAACTGCTTCTTAAGTTTTTTAGAAGTTGTCCCAATTAAACACAAGGGAATTGAGACAACTTAAAGAAACTCAAGTCTTACAAATCGGTGTCTTGGTAGTGAATCAAAGTAGGATTATTCTCAAACAAGTATTTATCTGGATTCCAGCCAGTCATTTTTCCAGGTGTTCCTGGACTTGAAAGATTATAATCACTGGCTAATACCAACCAGATTTTGGCTCCAGCTGGATAATTATAATCTGCCGCATCCGGCATATTTATTCCTAAATCTACACTACCTGAAATTTCTACTATATCACCATTATTATCTGCATTAAAATTAGCTATAAGAGCACCAGGACTATTTCCAGGCCAACCATCTGAAACATTATCTGCATAATAAATCAACTTGTAATCTCCATTATGATCTAAGCCAGTCGCTTCAAAAGTGTAATCAAATGTGGATCCTGAAGAATTATAAGTCAATTTACCTTCCATTTCATCACCATATTTTGCCTTCCAATTGTCCAGATTCTTATTCTCCATGTAGAGAACATTGCCTGTTGGTGAGGTAGCTTCTTTTTGATAAGCTATAAATTCCTCACTAAAAGTAAGTTCATCTCCTTGATATTTATTTCCCGCTTCTTCATTAAAGTGAAAACTTTGCATAACGAGTAAAGGTGTACCTGGACTTAAATTCATTTTCAAAGGTATCCATTTGCTATTCAGGCTTGCAAGCGTTTCTAGGTCCTTCTCGTCAAATGAATAGATCACATCTTCTTGATGATAGTCACATGTACCATTATCATCATTATCTATACAAACACTCAAATCATAAAAGATTTGATTGTGTAAGTCATTTCGTTCCGCATCCATATTGATACATTCTTCATTTTGGAGTTGCCACTTTCCTCTTTCCGCTTCGCACTCTGATTCATTTTGTTCTCCAGTATCAGTGACAAAATCTTTTATCTTCATCCAAACATTAGAAGGATTACTCTCAACTACGATTTTTTTGGTAACAACTTGCTCATACCCTGGTTTCATATCATCAAGAGTAAAAGGCAAAGTTTCACTTTTTCCTTCCACTGTTAAATCAATGGTCCCAGCAATGAAAGCATTACCAGTAGTAGTTTCAGTATCGCTGAAGTAGGCAATTGTTCCTCCAACTGCCATAGCGGCAACAATACCGATGATACTTAAGCTTAATATTATTTTTTTAGTCATAATTATATTTTATTTTTGTTTTAGACCTTTTAACTGTTCGACCTTTTTTAATTCCTCCCTAATTTACTAAAATAAAAAAACCGTTTTATAAACAAAAACGGTTTTGTCCGTTAACGATAATATTTTATGATACCAATTTTTATTAAACACAGGAGTCTTTACTCAATTCCTCCTCTGAGCAAATTTGCCAAGATTAAAGTTTGAAGTGCAACACCAGGTAGTATAGAATACCGGTCATATGA
>CAYPCL010000019.1:0-8911 GCA_964409215.1 uncultured Candidatus Saccharibacteria bacterium
AGCGTCATAGGAGGCCTTGTAATTTTCAAGCATTCTGGAGCCGGCTGTACATTTAAATCCTTTAATTAAAATATTGTCTTTAACGGCCATTGGAACGCCGGCCAGAAGATTTAAATCCCCTCCCCCGGCTATAATCTCATCAATTTCATCAGCTTGAGAAAGAGCTTCTTTCTCGAAAACTTCCAGAAAAGCTTCGATTTCCTTTTCTTTCTCTTTTATTCTTTCCAAATAACTTTGAGTAATTTCCCGGGAGGAAAACTTTTTCTCTTTAAATCCTTTGTTAATTTCTTTAATTGTTAGGTTTTCCAATTTCATTATTCTAAAACTTTTTTTACCCTGATATAATCTCCTTCCTTATTTGAAGATTCCTTAATTGGTTTTCCTTCAAAATTTCTTTCCTTATCTTCCCTCATTGTGCTTTTTACGGGCAGAGAATGAAAAGCTGGTTCTAAATCTGAAAATTTCAATTTCTTTAATAAATCAAAATAATCCAAAATATTAGAAATGTCTTTTTCCATCTTTTCAATTTCTTTCTCGTCCAATTCCAGATGAGCCAATTCGGCTATTTTTTCAACTTCTTTTTTAGTTAACATTTTTATTCAACTATTTCCTCAGAGTCAGTTTCAGCCAAAACATCCTTTAGTTCATCCAAGTTCTCAAGAACAATACCTCCTCCTCGAACTACGGCCGTCAAGGGATCTTGAATAATATTAACTATAATCCCCGTTTCCCGGCTTATAAGCTTATCCAAGCCGTTAAGCAAAGAGCCTCCGCCAACGAGAAAAATACCATCCTTCATTATGTCAGCCAGCAGTTCCGGAGGCGTTTCTTCAATAGCCGCTTTTACCGCGTTAACCAATTGATTAACGGAGTTTTCCATAGCTTTGCAAACTTCCTTGGAAGTCATCTGAATCTCCTCAGGCAGGCCGGAAACTAAATTGCGCCCCTGGACAGCCATTTCTTTTTTATCCTTATTGGAAACAACTTCTCCAATGTTGATTTTTAATTTTTCGGCTGAACGTTCGCCTATTAATAATTTAAATTTATCCTGAACATAGTTAATTATATCCATATTTAATTGATCTCCGGCTATTTTCAAACTCTTATCGCAGACAATCCCTCCTAAAGAGATAACGGCAATTTCCGAACTTCCTCCTCCAATATCAATGATGAAATTTCCCTTGGCTTCCTGAATGGGGAGTCTGGCTCCGATGGCAGCCGCAATGGGTTCCTCTATCAAATAAACTTCTCGGGCCCCGGCTGACTTAGCTGCGTCTTCAACCGCCTTTCTCTCCACTTCTGTTACCCCGCAGGGAATCCCTATAATAACTCTCGGCCAGGAAAGAGAAATAGTTTTGTTATTGTGAGCTTTATCAATAAAATATTTAATCATTTGCTCGGTAACTTCAAAATCAGAAATCACTCCCCTCTTAAGAGGTCTGATTGCCCTGATATGGGCGGGGGTTTTCCCAACCATCTTATTAGCCTGTTCGCCGATAGCCAAAACTTGGCCGGTCTTTTGGTTGATAGCCACTACCGAAGGTTCATTGATAACAATCCCCCGGCCTTTAACATAGACGAGAGAGTAAGCCGTTCCTAAATCAATGGCAATATCTTGAGAAAAATAGGATAAAAGCTTGTTAAACATATTTTTTTGTTAATTCGGAAATGCTGATTAATTCACCTTCTTCCTTATTTCTTTTTTTAACTTCAACACTTCCTTTTTTAATTGTTTTAGGGCTTAAAACAATTCTATTGGGAATCCCTATTAAATCGGAATCAACCAATTTTTCTCCGGCTGATTTATCTCTATCGTCATAAAGAACTTCATCTTCCATTTTTTTATGAATTTCTTCCCCTTTTTCTCTTATCTCTTTGTCAATATCTTCATCACCGCTAAAAAGAGCAACTAAATGAAATTTAAAGGGAGCGACGTTTTCCGGCCAAATTATTCCTTTTTCATCATGAAAAACTTCAACTAAAGCTCCAACCAGCCTGGAAATGCCTATTCCATAAGAACCCATAACAATGGGCTTTTTTTCTCCTTTTTCATCCTGATAAAAAGCTTTAAGGGGAACTGAATATTTTGTTCCCAAAGGAAAGATATTCCCCACTTCAATCGCTTTGCCTTTTAGAAGTTTTTTCCCGCAAACCGGGCATTTTTCTTCCCGGGCAATTTCTTTATTCCGGGCAAAATGATTTTCTTGGCAATAGCTAATTTCATCTTCTCCATCCTCAGCTAAAACCTGAAACTCATGGGTGTAGCTTCCGGTAAATCCTTCACCGGAGGCTTCGGTATAAATAGGATCCAAACCGCATCTTCGGAAAACCTTGAAATAAGCTTCTTTGACTTTATCGTAATAATTCCAAAAGTCTTCTTCGTTCTTATGAAAACTATATAAATCCTTCATCTGAAATTCCCTTCCCCTCAAAAGTCCCGATTTAGGCCTTAATTCCTTCCTGAACTTATTTTGAATCTGAAAAACATAAAGAGGAAGATCTTCATAAGAAGAAACATATTTCTTAATAATATCGGTGATCATCTCTTCATGAGTGGGACCCAATCCTATTTCCTCCTCCGTCTTATACATCACCTCCCCTATTTCCTTATCCCATCTGTCCGTCTTCTGCCAGATATCCTTCGACTGGAAAACGGAAGCTAAAATTTCTTTGGCTCCAATTCTATTCATTTCTTCCCTGATAATTTCCTCTATCTTTCTTAAAACTCTCAGTCCCAAAGGAAGAAAAGTATAGACGCCAGCCATTTCCTTGTAGATAAAACCGGCTCTTTGTAAAAGAACCGCATTCACACTTTTTTCTCCTTTAGGCGCTTCTTTTAAAGTTTTTGTGAACAATTTTGACTGCTTCATATTATTTCAGTTTATCTCAAATGAGAAAATTAAGCAACACTTGACAAAAAAAGGTTTTATTACTAAGATGAGGATAAATTTGAACATTAAAAAATTAGGAGGATATGTTATGAAAGTTTTTTTAAAGATTTTAAAGGACGCTTTAAAGATTTTATGGATATTCGTAGCTATCACCGTTATGATTATCTCGGATTATCTTTGGAATATTTTTATTATAGTAACTGTAAGCTTTCTGTTAATGTTTATAGGATGCTTTATAGTGGTAAGAATATTACTTTTATTAAGAATAATTAAAGAACCGGAAATCTCAATTCCCAGCCCTGTTTTTTCTTTAATGATGAGTTTAATGATAATCGTATTATCCTGTTTTCTCTATTTTGAACAAGGAAATCTATTGGTAACCAAAGAAGGAGAATTTATAAAAGTAATCGAAAAACAAATAACTCCATATAATCCCCTAACCCAACAATCAGTTAGATACGGAGGAAAAGAAGAAATAAAATTTACAGTTTACTTAATAAAAAGGGGAGATAAAAACATAGAAGCTTTTCTGGAAGTGGAAGCAGTGCCTGAAAAAATAGATGTTTTAAAAATGTGGAAGATAGCTAAAAAATTAGGAGAAAATCCAAGGAGTTTAAACTCCTTCTTTAAAAAGGAAATAAAAAAGGAACTAAAAAAGATATATTTAGAAATGGAAAACTCCTTTTCTTTTGAAGAATTATATCAAAAATCCAAAAAAGAATTAGCTTTAATAGGAATATATCTGAAAAGAATAAAACCGATAACTATTCATATTCACTACCAACCCGAAGAAGTTTAACTCCTTCGGGTTTTTCTTAGAAGAGATTGACAATATCTTTTATGGTCACAAAAAACATTAGGATTATTAGGAGAGTGAAGAATAAAAGAGTAATTTTCTGTTCCAATTTTTGAGAAACTGGTTTTTTCCTTATTCCTTCAATAATTAGAAAAAGCAGCCTTCCTCCATCCAAAGCCGGAATAGGCAAAATGTTGACTATAGCCAGCCAAATGGAAATCATTGATAAAAACATTAAGAAATTATCAACTCCCGCTTTCAGGGCATTGCTCATAATTCCGGCTACTCCCACCGGACCGGCAACTTTCAAGCCGGTTACTTTCTCTCCTTGAAACGCCCTCCAGATATAGTTTCCCAAGAAAACCGGGATTTGAATAGTCTTGACAACAGTAACTTCAGCCCCCTTTAAAGGAGCTTTGTACCAAGGAGTCTTTATTTTAGCTATTCGAGCCAAAGCAATCCCCATGGCTCCTTCTTCTTCAGGAGGATTTATCCTCGGGGTTAAAACAACAGATTTTTCTTCACCGTTTCTAAGAAAATTAAGTCTGACTTTTTCTCCCTTGTAAAGCTCGGTAAATTTCTGAACATCCTCTATTTTATCAAGGCCGAGTATCTTATCCCCCACTTCGATGCCGGCTTCTTCAGCCGGGGAATCAGGAGCAATTGCTATTATTTGAATAAAAGCTTCTCCCTGATGGCTGTCGGGAACAACTGTGGGCAATCCCCAAATTCCCGATATTAAACTGAAAATTAAAAAGGAAACAATCCAAAAAGTAACAACTCCCCCCAGAATTATAATGGCTCTCTGACAAATCGGTTTTTCGGAGAAGCTTCTTTTGTTTTTTACTTTTTCTTCTTCTCCTTCAATCCTGACAAAAGCCCCGAAAGGAATCAGGTTTATTGAATAAATAGTCTCTCCAAATTTCTTCCCAAAAAGACGGGGAGGATAACCAATTCCGAATTCCTCAACTTTAACCCCTAATTTTTTAGCGGCCACAAAGTGACCCGTCTCATGGACAATTAAAAGAAACAAAAGGGAGAGTATAACAATTATTATGTTTAAAATCATATCTTGTAATATAACAGAAAAAATGAAGACTGACAATTATAAAAAAGGCAGATTTTATAATCTGCCTTCTTTCTCCCAGCTTACTTTTCTATCTCCTTCCTTTTATTTTCAGCCATTTCTTCTATTTCCTTTCTTCCTTCTCTGACAATCTCTTCCAATTTATCCTTAGCTTTATACTTATCATCTTCAGTTATCTCCCCGCTCTGCTCCCTTTCCTGTATCTCCTTCCAAACATCATCCCTCAAATGCCTTATCCTCTGAAATATTTCTTCTTTCTTTTTATTGAGAACCCGGGAAAGATTCTTTTTGCTTTCCTCGGTTAAAGGAGGAGAAGTAAGATAAATTTTATCTTCTTCCGCTTTTACGGATAAGCCCATTCCTTTTTTTTCAATGGCTTTGACTACCCCTTCGACATAGCTTTTATCCCAAAGTTGAATCATAATTTCTTTTTGGGAGGGAGTGGAAATAGCTCCTAAGCTTTTTAAAGGAGCCATTGAACCGAAACAATTGACTTTTACATCTTCAATCAAAGAAGGAGAAAGTTTGCCCGCTCTTATTTCCAAGAGCTGCTCTCTGAAGTTTTTCTTAAACTTCTCCAAATCGTTTTTAATTTGATCTAAAATTTTCTGATAATCCATAGATATTATTTGCAGTTCCCTCTCTAAATTTCCAAAAGGAAAAATAGCAGGAACTTGCAAACTGTTAAATTTCCAAGATTAACTCTTCAAAAGCTAATCTTGAATTTAAATTTGTTTTGGAAATCAACCTTTTTATTTCGCTTGTTTTCTCAATTATTTCCTTTATTTTCTCAAGATTTTCTTCACTCTCAAAAGAAAAAGAATTTATTTTTTCATTTTTAATTTTTAACTTTTTTAAAAGAATCAAATGAAGATAATTTTCCATGCTTTCCAGAAAACCACTTACTTTTTCATAAGAAGGTTTCTTTTCAAAAAATCTCTTGGAGAAAAGAAGCTTTGAACCAAGATTGGAATCAAATAATTCAGCTATTTTTTCAAAGTCCTTGCTTCCTTTAAAATAAAAGTTATTCGGATAGAATCTGAGAATCTGACAGCGGGAACGAATAGTGTCCAATAAACTGTTAACTTGGGAAGTAAGAAGAATTAAGAGAGTTTTTCCCTTGGGTTCCTCCAAAGTTTTTAAAAAGCAATTCTGGGCTTGAGAGTTGAGAGTTTCCGCTTTATTTATTAAAGCAAATTTATAGGGGGAAATCTGGGCTCTCTGGCTTATTTTCCTATTCAACTCCCTGATTTGATCCAAGTAAATTTCCTTTTCTTCGGGTTCAATAAAAGAGAAATCAGGATGGTTCCTTTGATTTATTAAACGACAATTAAAACACTTTTCACAGGGCTTGTTCTCTTTCTCACAGCTTAAAAGTTTAATGAATTTTAAAGCTGTTTCCTCCTTGGGAAGATAATCGGGACCGGAAAAAATAATGGCTTGAGGAATCTTTTTATTTTCGGCTATTTTTTTAAGAAAATTCCATTGTTCTTTCATAGAACTATTTCTTTTTTCTGGTCATTAAACTCTTCTTGTAAATATCGAGGTTTTCTAAAACCACTCCCACTCCTTTTATCACGCAGTAAAGAGCTCTGTCTCCGACAAAACAAGGTACACCGGTGCTTTTGGCGATTAATTGGTCAATATTTCTAAGGAGAGACCCTCCCCCGGCCAGAATCATTCCCTTGTCCATAATATCAGCCGCCAGCTCAGGAGGAGTATTCCTTAAAACTTTCTTAACGGCCCCGATAATTCCTTCCAAAACATCATTTAAAGGTTTTACCAATTCATTGGAAGAGATTTTAATATTTCTGGGTAGCCCGGAAATCAAGTCTCTTCCTTTTACTTCCATTGTATTCTCCTTTCTTACTTTAACGGCTGTAGCAATTTTAATTTTTATTTCCTCGGCTGTTTGGGTACCGATGGCTAAATTGTATTTCTTCTTAATATAGTCGGAAATCGCTTCATCCATCTTATCGCCACCTATCCTTATGGAATCAACACTAACAATCCCTCCTAAAGAGATAACGGCAATTTCCGAGGTTCCTCCGCCAATATCAATAATCATATTGCCTTGAGTGGAATTGATGGGAATACCGGCTCCAATAGCCGCTAAAAGAGGTTCTTTGACAACAAAAGCCCTTTTAGCTCCGGCATTCAAAGCTGCTTTGATTACGGCTCTTCTTTCGGTAGAGGTGGCTCCAGCCGGAATGGAAATCACCAAATCGGGCTTAAAGGGATTAAAACCTTTTTGAGCCTTTTTAATAAAATAACTGAGCATAGCCTGAGTAACCTTATAATCGGCAATGACTCCGTCTTTCAAGGGCCGGTAAACCCTAATGTTGTCCGGCGTTCTTCCAATCATTGATTTGGCTTCCTTGCCTACAGCTAAAATTTTCCTCTCCGGTTGGGTAACGGCCACTACTGAAGGTTCTTTGAGAATAATTCCTTTCTTGGGAACAAAAACCAAAGAGTTGCAAGTGCCTAAATCTACGGCAATTTTTGTAACAAACATATTTTTTTATACTCTTTTAATATCCACTCCTATTTTTTTCAACCTTTCCTCTATCTTTTCGTGGCCCCGGTCAATTTGATCTATTTTTTTAATAACACTTTCTCCCTCAGCCATCAAGGCGGCAATCAAAAGCGAGGCTCCCGCCCTTATATCCCTGGATTCAATAGTCATCCCTTGAAGAGGGGTTTTTCCGAAAACAATGGCTCGATGGGGATCCACTACTTCAATATCAGCTCTCATTTTTCTCAGTTCGTGAATAAAATTAAGGCGGTTCTCATAAAGAGGATCATGAATTAAGCTTTTCCCTTCGGCTTGAGTGAGAATAGGAACAGTCAAAGGAAGAAGGTCTGTGGCAAAGCCGGGATAAGGCAGAGCTTGAATATTAACAGGCCGGAATTTGTCCGGCTTTGATATTTCAATGAAATTCTCTCCCTGAAAAAAATCTATTCCCATCTTTTTTAATTTCAAAAGGAAAATAGTCAAGTGTTCGGGGATAAGGTCTGAAACTTTAATTTTCTCGGCAGCAGCCGCTCCCATAAGAAGAAAAGTTCCCGCTTCGTTAGGATCGGGAATAATTTTTTGTTCCGTCCCTCTCAATTCCAATTTTCCTTTTATCTTGAAGCTGTGGCTGCCTATCCTTTCGATAACCGCCCCCATTCCTCGGAGCATGGTTATTAAGTTTTGGATATAGGGTTCCTGGGCTGTTCCTTTGAGAATGGTCTCTCCTTCGGCCATAACTGAAGCCAATAAAAGATTTTCAGTAGCTGTCACGCTGAATTCCGGAAAAATAATCAAATTGCCTTCTAATTTTTTTCTCTTGAAAAAATAGAAATCTCCCTGGGTTTCCACTTCCACCCCCAGTTCCTCTAAGGCGTTTAAATGGGTGTCTATCGGCCTTAAGCCTATTTTGTCTCCTCCCGGCCGGGCGAATTTAAAACTTTTGAATCTGGCAATTAAAGCTCCGATTAAAAGAACCGATATTCTTGATTTGGAAATTTGTTCAAAATCAAGCTTTTCAGGATCTATATCTCCCCCTTTCAGGCTTAAGGTTTTATCATCCAGCCATTCTATTTTTTTCCCTAAACTTTCCAAAATGCCAATTAAACCCAAAACATCAGAGATTTTAGGAATATTTTTTAAAACACATTCTTTATCGGTTAAAAGCGTAGCCGCTAAAAGAGGGCCGGCAGCATTCTTGGCTCCGTTGACTCTTATTTCTCCCTTAAGTTTTCTTTTTCCTTGAACAATAAACTCACTCATAGTTAAATATTATCTCAAATTCATCTCATTGGCAAGTGAAAACCCTTAATGTATAATAAAAACATATGAAGAAGTTTATTCATAATCAGTTTCGCCAAGGACTCCGGCCAGGATATAAAGTTAAAAATAATTTTTTTAATTACTAAAATTTATTTTCCCTATGAAAAAGTTAATTATTACAATTTTAATTCTAACTGGTTTAATTCTAACTGGCTGTTTAGTAATTCCTTCAACAAGTTTAATAGCTCAAGAACAAAATTTTTCTTTTGATAAAATTGAAGGCATCGGAGAAATAATAGACAGAGCCTTGATTGCTCTTCCCCAGAATAACAATAGCGTTTATCTCGGTTGGAGGCTTTTTA
>CAYPCL010000020.1:0-8691 GCA_964409215.1 uncultured Candidatus Saccharibacteria bacterium
CTGTTAGAATAAAAAAACACCTCGTGTGTTGCACTTGAGGGTTTAGCGTAGGTTTGTTTATTATTCTCAATTCTATTCCTTTTTAAGACGAATGTCAAATAGGAAATTATCCTCAAGGCCTGAAAGCCATTCTTGGGTGCCAAAATTAAGGAGGAATTCTTCTTTAACTTGACACCCAAGAAAAACTTTCAAGCTGTTTTTTCCTATTAAAAAACCATAGTTGAATACTATGTCCTAATACAATCAAAGTTTACTCTTCTTCATTTTTTTGTCAAGGGTTTCAGAAAGTTGTATAATGGAGGTATATGAAAAAAATAATCGGCATTGATATCGGAGGAACAAAAATAATCCTCTCTCTTATTGAAAATGAGAGAGTGATTAAAACAAAAAAGATAGAAACCCCCCAAGACCAAGAAATCTTGGCTAAAACTCTAATAAGAGAGATAAAAGAGATGGGGAAAGGAGAAAAAGAACTGAAACTAGGTTTCGCTTTGGCCGGAGTTTTGGATAAGGAAAGGACCAAGGTTCTCCGAGCTCCTAACCTTAAAGGCCTGGAAAACTGGGAAATAAAGGAATTTATGGCCGAAGAGCTTAATCTGAAGGCTGAATTGGAAAATGACGCCAATTGCTTTGCCTTGGCTGAAAGCCTCTTGGGAGCGGGAAAGGATAAAAAGACCGTTTTGGGTATAACCCTGGGCACCGGAGTGGGAAGCGGCTTCATTAGGAACCAAAATATCTACCGAGGCGCCTTTGGCGGAGCCAACGAACTGGGCCATATGATTATAGGGAAAGATAAAACCTTGGAAGATTATTGCGGAGAAAGGTTCTTTAAAGAAAAAGGAGTTTCCTCCGAAAACCTGGAATCGGAGGAAATATTCAAGGAATACGGCCGCTATCTGGGAATCGGCATCGCCAATGCCGTTAATATCCTGGACCCGGAAATAATAGTTTTGGGCGGAGGGATCAGCAAAGCTCATAAACAATTCCTGGAAGAAACTGAAAAAGAGGCCCGAAAAAAGATAATCTCCCCTCTTTCAAGGGAAAATCTGAATATTAGAATAAGCGAATTGGGGGAAGAAGCCGGTTCCCGGGGGGCGGGATTGCTATTTAAATAGAAATGTCCTATTGATTTAATAGGACAAATGTATTTAATAGGACAAAGCGTCTCTGTCCTATTGATTATTATCTGAAACAGAATAAATCAGCATCAAAAGCTCTATAAACTTTTCCAATATTCGGGATGACGGAGGCGGTCTTTTATTGCATTGTCATTCTTCATTGCTGCCTCCTTAAAATTATTATTCTCCTTACCACCTTTATTCTCCTGATAAATTGTTTCTATTATATCTCTCTGCCCAAATAAAGACGGGTTATTCTTCCCCATTTTATTTTCAATGGTAGATAAGAATTTTTTATTAATTTCATAACCAATTGAATTTCGCCTTAATGTTCGGGCTGCCTTGGAAGTGGTTCCGCTGCCTAAAAAGGGATCAAGTATATTTTCTCCCAGAAAACTAAACATCTTTATAAGACGGCGGGGCAATTCTTCCGGAAACATTGCAACATGACCGCCATTTTGTTTTTCTCCGGCAAAATTCCAATGACCGGTAAAATACTTCCGCCATTCTTTATTGGTTAGTTTCGACTTCTCTTTAATTGCTCTTGAAACGCTATTTTTGCTCTTGCCCAATTTTTTAAATAAAAGTATGAATTCATAATCAATGGCAATATGGCCGTTTCGGGGATAGGGATATGAACCCATAACCGAGGCGCCGCCGCTTGTATTCATAGTGGTCATCTTCTGCCAAATAATAGCGCCCATATAATCAAAACCGATTGATTCACAAAACCTTATAATTTCCGTCCTAATTGGAATTATCTTATATCTGCCATAAGTAACAGCCCTGGCAAATTGATCGCCAATGTTTATACATAGCCGACAGCCGGGATTTAAAACTCTATGGCATTCCGACCAAACCTGGTTTAGATTACCAATGTACTTTTCGTAGGTATCATTAAATCCAATTTGGTTTTTATCGCCATAATCCTTTATCTGCCAATAGGGAGGCGAAGTAATTATAAGATGGACCGATTCTTTTTTTAATTCGGCCATATTTCTAGAATCACCAATAATGATTTTATGATTTGTTGCCATAATAATTATTTTAAGATTTGATTAGCGTCAATTTCTAATCCGGCCTTGGTTTTATTATAGAAAATGACTTTCGTTTTAATTTTCTCCCTCAGGGCATTCTTCGTTCTGTAAGTCATTGGTTTTATTGATACCGGAATATTACCGATAAATCCGTCTATTCCCTCTGATTCCTCTTTGGCATCGGACAATTTATAATTAACTTTCTTAATTGAGGCAACCTTTTTTAAAATTGCTTCTTGAAATCTAAGACCGATAAAGGTTTTTTCCAAAACTAAATCTTCAACCCATTTCTTAATCATTGGCTTTTTAATGGTTCGAATGGCTTTTTTAAGATTACTTATCATTTTGGTGATTCTTTCGGTTGCATCTTCAATTGCCTTGGGATGTCTTGAAAGATACCATTTCTTCCAACCTTCATAGGTTTTTTCCGGACATTCTTTAATAAGTTCTGACAGCTGCCCGACTACTCGCGGTCTTGTTCCTTGGGCATTTTGATTTGCCAAATTTAAAATTTGGGTTGTATAACGAGGAAATTCTTTTACTTCACCAATCAATTCCTCTATTAATTCTTCGTTTTTTATCCTTATAACCATAGATTCATTTTATCATCTTTTAACAGAAGAAATCAATTTAAAGTATCCACCATTGTTAATTCACCAGCTAATCCGATTAAATCTCTTATGAAATTCTAAAGATACCAAAGCTGAAATTGAGGATAAGTTTCCCGATCAAAAAAATCTAAATCCTTATCGTCCTGCCAAACAAGCTCTGTAAAATTTTCCAAATCCTCATTATATCCGCGGCACATTACCTTTAATCTAATAAAAGGATTGAAACGTAAGATATTTTTTGCCAATCTTGGTGAAAGCCATAGAGACATATTTTTGAGTAAATTAATAAAAATTACAAAAACGGCAGATATGCTGAAATTGAAAAATGGTGCTGTTCTGAGCTTTTTTTGAACAGAGTTCCGTTCCCCTCCGGCAAAGGCGAAAACACTCTATTCTTAACCCCAAAAGAATAACTTTTTGCTCCCTGCTTAGATTTTCTCGGTGGAAAACCATAAAAGAGAGACCCCAAAACGCCATCACCGCAAAGAGAAATGGTATTTGGGGTTTAATAATAAGTTATTACGGTCTTCCGGCCGGTGTTTCTGATGGCGGACCGCCTTGTTCTTCTTCAGCTTCTTCAGCTTCCTGTTCTTCTTCAGCTTCTTCAGCTTCCTGTTCTTCTTCAGCTTCTTTAGCTTTCTGTTCATTTTCATCTTTACCCGCACCTTCCGGCTTAAACCCTGCTCCCGGTGTTTCTTGGGGAGCGCCTCTTTGATCATCTGCGTCCGGACCAACGCGACCGGGGATATCAGCAGGCAAAAATTGTCTTACACGCTCTGTATTCTGCATTGCCCGATTAATGCTGTTTTGAGCTTGAGACGGTACTTTTGCCTTCACATCTTCCAATACTTGGAGATGATGCTCGGTAGCACGTTCAACGAGGGTGCGCACTTCTGTCTCACCGGTTCCAAGCCCTTGGGCAATTTGGGAGATTTCTTCCCCAAATTGAGCGTATTTTTCATACTCGCCGAGCGCCTCTTCCACTTCTTCGGCTTCTTCTTCGTCGTCTCCGCCTCGTTCGGCTTTCTCTTGGGCCGCTCGCAAGCGTCCCTCGGCTGCCGTTGCAAAAATGCCGGCTGCGCGTTCAGGATCCCGTTGGGCAATACCCTGTAATGCTTCCAGCTGGCCGGTCATCGTTCGTTCTTTGGCGGATCGGATACTCTCCCGGGCTTGCTCCGGAACGCGTTCCAGAACCTCATCAAATACTGAAAGATGTCTTGTTGTTGCATCCGTCACTTCGCTCTCAAGATCAATTTCACCTGTGCCTAGAGCACGTTCTTTGGCTTTACTAAACTGTTTTTCGTAAAGTTCGGTGGCGTATGTCGTGTTTTTGTCATCTTGCTTCTCGGCAAGCGTTTGGGCTTCGGCTAAGCGTTCTTCGGCAAGGGCAAGATAGCGCCGCGCTTTATTAGCTTCGCCAAAGGTGAAAAAGGTACCGATATCTTCAAAAAAGCGATCGAGAAAGAAGAGGGGGCTTCCGGGCGTCGTCCCCGCTTGAGGCAGATCGCTTGTCTGCGCGCTTGTCATACCGGAGAACAAAAACACTCCAAGTATGGCAGCTGCTATAAGTTTTTTATTCATATTTATTATAGTCCTTAATTATTTTTATTATGCGGTTCGACCTTTATTATAGCCGCACTTCTTATTATAACTGTTATTCATTAAATAATCCAACATTCTTTTGAGTATCGGCAACTGAAATTGTAAATTGGCGGAAGGGGTGGGATTCGAACCCACGAGGCGGAAAACCGCCACGGCTTTCCAAGCCGTCCCGTTGGACCGCTCCGGCACCCTTCCTAAATACTCATCTTCCTCAGAGCTTTCAATCTTTCTTCTATTGGCGGATGAGTCATAAAAAGCTTGCTAAACCAATTCTTCCTTTCCTTCCCTTTAAAGGGATTGGCTATAAAGAGATGGGCGGTGGAATTGGAAGCTCCGTACCTTATTGGAGAAGAATCAGCTGATATTTTCTCCAAAGCCCGGGCCAAACCCTCGGGATAGCGGGTTAAAAGAGCTCCGCTGGCATCGGCCAGATACTCTCTTTTCCGGGAAATGGCCAGTTTAATCATAGTAGCGGCAATGGGAGCTAAAATAGCCGCTGCCAGCCCCAAAATCATCAACAGGGCTCCGCCCCCTCCTTTTTTATTTGAACCCCGGCCTCCGAAAATACTCATTCTCAGGAAAATATTGGAGGCAATGGCAATGGTTCCGGCCAAAACAACAGCTAAGGTTTGAAGAAGCATATCCTTGTTTCTAATATGGGAGAGTTCATGGGCAATAACCCCCTCCAGTTCCACTCTTTCCAGTTTATCCAGTAATCCTTCGGTAACGACGACAAGAGCATGCTTTTCGTCCCGGCCGGCGGCAAAAGCGTTGGGCTGTTTCTCCCTTAAAAGATACAGCTTGGGACTAGCCAAGCCGGCTGTAATGGCTAGATTTTCCACTATCCGGTAAAGCTCGGGGTAATCCTTCTTTTCAACCGCTTGAGCCCGGCTCATCCTCAAAACTATCTTATCGGAATACCAGTAACCGCCAATACTGGTTAAAACACTGAAAACAACGGCAATAATCAAAATAGCTGAGCTCTTGAAAAGATAGCTGAAGAGCCAGCCCAAAGCGATAATAAAAACGAGGAAAACGGTTACCAAGAACCAGGTTTTCCGAATATTGGACTCGGAATGAGAATAGAGAGTCATATTAAAAGCTTACCTTGGGAACGCTCCGGGCTTTCTCCTCTTCCAGTTTAAAGAGATTCTTCTCTTTAAAATTAAAGATTGAAGCCACTATTTTAGAGGGGAAACTTTCCCTCCTGATATTAAAGTTCTTGACATTGCTGTTATAGAATCTCCGGGCAGCCTGAATTTTGTCTTCAGTGTCTCTCAATTCCCTCTGAAGCTCCAGAAAATTACCGGAGGCCTTGAGATCGGGGTAATTCTCGGAAACGGCAAAAAGGGATTTCAGGCTCTGGGTCAGATTGTTCTCGGCTTTCTCCTTTTCTTTCAAGTTCCCGGCTCCCATAGCTTGGTTCCGGGCCTGGGTGACTTTCTCCAAAACTCCGGCTTCATGGGCGGCATAGCCCTTGACGACCGAGATAAGGTTGGGAATGAGATTGTATCTTCTCTTCAGCTGGACTTCAATGTCGGACCAGGCTTCCTTTATCCTGTTCCTCCCTTTAATAAAGCCGTTGTAAATCAGAATAAACCAGAAAACGACAAGAGCGATAACGATTAAAATAATAGAAATTAAAGACATATCTTTTTGTTTTAATTAAAGACCTTTAAAGCCCCGATATTATCCTACTTAAATGGGGATACTGAACAGTCATCTTGTAATTGAGAAGCTTAGCTAAAGTGAGAAAATCGGAAACCTCCGACTTAAATTCTTCCGGCCCGCTGAAAATCTCCACTCCTTCTTTAATCAAATTCTTAAGGTAATGTTCAATTAGCTGGCTCTGGCCTTCCATTCTCAAGTAGTCAATGATTTTCTTAAACTCTCCTCGGTCCAGCCAGATCCCCCGGCAGAGACTGCATAAATCAATTTCAACGTCGGAATCGCCGTAATTCACCTGATAAAGGGGAACGGAACATTCGGGGCAGACCTTGGGACTCCGGCTTATCTTAAAATCTTCCTTGTTTTTCCATAAATCCAAATCCAGCCAGTTGAGTTCCTTGTCTTTTTCATCCTTAGCTTCTCTTAACTCATCTTCTTCAAACCAAATTCCCAAACAGAAAGGACAATAATCAATCTCCACTTTAGGAAAGGCTGTTTTTCTTAATTCTTTTTCTTTGCAGTTGGGACAAAGCATAATTCTAATTATACTCAAAAACCCTCCCTGAATCAACAAGGAGGGTTTTTCTTATTCTTTCTTAGGCCATCGGCATTCCCTGGGGCATAGCCGGTCCTTTCTTGTCATCCTCTTTTTCCGGCAGTTCGCTGACCACCGCCTCGGTAGTCAGAATCATTGAGGCTCCGGAGACGGCATTCTCCAAAGCGCTTCGGGTTACTTTAGTCGGATCAACAATACCCAATTCCATCAAGTTTCCGTATTTCAGATCGGAAGCGTTAAAACCGTAATCTCCTTTGTTTCTTTTAACATTTTCGACGATAACCGAACCTTCCACTCCGGCATTTTCGGCAATCATTCTTATCGGCTCTTCCAAAGCCCTTTTAAGAATGTTCATTCCCGTATTCTCGTCTCCTTTCAATTTTAATTCATTAAGAGCTTCAATCGCTCTCAAGAAAGCTACTCCTCCGCCGGGAACAATGCCTTCTTCCATGGCTGCCTTAGTGGCTGCCAAAGCGTCTTCAGCTTTGTGCTGGCGGGCTTTTTGTTCCACTTCGGTCGGAGCTCCCACTTTAATGACGGCTACTCCGCCGGAAATCTTAGCCAACCTTTCTTCCATTTTCTCCCGGTCAAATTCGGAATCGCTTTTTTCAATGGCTGCTTTGAGCTGATTAACTCTTTCTTTTATTTTTTCCTTGGAGCCCTTGCCTCCGACAATGGTGGTATCATCCTTGGTTGAGCTTACTTTTCGGGCGCTGCCCAGCATATCCACTTCGGTATCCTCCAGTTTTTCCCCTTTTTCCTCGGAGACAACCTGGCCGCCGGTGACAACGGCAATGTCCTCGAGCATTTCCTTTTTCCTGTCTCCGAAACCGGGCGTTTCTACGGCCAAAACATCAAGCACTCCCCTTAATTTGTTAACAATGAGAGTGGCTAAAGCTTCGCCTTCAATCCCTTCGGCAACAATTAAAAGCTTTTTCTTGCCCAACTTGGAAACTTTCTCCAAGATGGGAACAATGGTCTGAATGGAAGATATTTTCTGGTCGGTAATTAAAATGAAAGGGTCGTCCAATTCGGCTCTCATCTTTTCGCTATCGGTTATCATATAGGGGGAGACATAGCCCTTGTCAAACTGAAGGCCTTTGACCACTTCTTTGGAGAGGCCGAAGGTTTGGGATTCTTCCACTGTAACCACTCCATCTTTGCCGGCCTCCATAATAACATCGGCTATTAGGTCGCCCATTTCCTTGTCCTCGGCTGAAATATTGGCTACCTGGGCGATTAATTCCTTGTCATTGCCTATTTCCTTGGAAAGCTTTTTCAAGCTTTCAACAACCGCCTTGGCAGATTTCTCAATTCCCCTTTTTAAAGCCAGGGGGCTGGCTCCGGCAGTAACGTTTTTCAAACCCTCTTCAACCATAGCCTGGGCCAGAACTGCGGCTGTGGTAGTTCCGTCTCCGGCTTTTTCATTGGTCTTGGAGGCTATTTCCTTGATAATCTCCGATCCCAGATTTTCTTTTTTATCCTCCAACTCAATCTCTTTGGCAATAGTCACCCCGTCATTGGTAATGGTGGGACTGCCGAATCCCTTGTCCAAAACAACATTCCTTCCTTTGGGGCCCAGAGTAACTTTGACAGCATTGGCCAGCTTATCAACGCCGGCTTTAAGCTGCTGTCGGGCTTTTTCCGAATAATTTATTTCTTTAGCCATATTATTCCAAAATAGCCAGAATATCTTCTTCTCTGGCAATTAAATATTTTTTATCAGTGACCTTTATTTCATTGGGAGCGTATTTGGTAAAGAGCACTTTGTCTCCCTTTTTAACTTCCAGGGGAAGACGCTTGCCGGACTTGTCTCTTTTGCCCGGTCCGACGGCAATTACTTTGCCCTGCTCCGGCTTTTCCTTTTCAGCCGTTTGAGGCAAAAAAATACCACTCTTTGTCTTTTCCTCCCTGGTTATCGGTTCGATGAGAACATTATCAGCTAATGGTTTTATCTTCATAGTATTTTATATAATCTTTTGAATAAAAGACCTTTTAAGTAATTTTCATTTTAATTAGTTTAGTCGTTTTGTCAAGATTTTAATAAAGAGCCTCCGGCGAAAATATCGCCGAAGGCTCAAGGACTCAAGAGGATCAAA
>CAYPCL010000021.1:0-8577 GCA_964409215.1 uncultured Candidatus Saccharibacteria bacterium
ACCAAAAAAAAGAGATAAGTCCATAATGAAAAAGAGCTCCGGAGAGCTCCTTTTCATTTTAGACTGAGATACCTTTAAAAGGATTCTTTCCTGGGTTTGGCTTCATCCACGTTTATGGTTCTGCCGTCCACTTCTTTTCCGTTTAATCCTTCCTTGGCTTTTTTAGCCTCTTCTTCGGAAGCCATTTCTACGAAACCGAATCCTTTGGAACGACCTGTGTCTCTATTAGTAATTATACTAACAGATTCTACGGCGCCGAATTCGGAGAAAGCCTCTTTAAGACTATCTTCAGTACTGTCATAGGAAATATTTCCTATAAATAGTTTTTTACTCATTTTCTTTGATTGTTAATTTGAACACTCACCCGACTTTTCTCCTGAATACGAATTTAAACCGCAACAGTAATTCTGTATTTAACAGAAACAATGTGAGCTTTTTTTATTATACATTTTTTATTATATTTTTCAACCTATTTAATAAAAAAAACCGGCTATGCCATAAAGCACAACCGGCTAAGCCAATTTACAGAGGCTTGTTTCTTTGTTTCTTCTTTTTCTCTCTGCGTCTAGCTTTAATGCAGGAGAAAACAACAAAAAGAATAACCAATAAAACAATTATTCCAATTGCTGTCGTTAGACTTATACCAAACATAATCATCACCTCCTTAACTTATTTTAATAATCTTTCATTATTAAAGAACAAAAAAGAATCACTCTCGTGATTCATTTTAATAATATCATATTAGAGGGTTAAGTCAATACTATTTGGTATCTTTTAAGCCAAAGACAAAATAGAAACCGGGAATTAGAATTATTCCCAGAATCAGAAAGACATAATTGAGGGGGTAAAAAGCCATAATAATCATTCCCAGTAAAGCTCCCAGGATGTAAGCTGAGGGCCGGCTGGCTCTCAAGAGATTTATAAAATCAATATTTTCAACATCAACTATCTTAAAAAAATAAGTCTCCCTCATTACCTCTATCAATGAAGCTCCGCAGCGGCTTAAAAACAAAACCAGAGCCCAGACAATTACGCTGGTTGATTTCAGAAAAGTAAAAAGAAAAAGGCTGGCAATAAGTATTAAAAAACCGGCAGTCAATATTTCCTTCTCCCCTAAATACTTGTCAGCGATAATACCAGCTGGTATTTCCAATACAACAAAAGGCAGAAGCATGAAGGAAAACATTATTCCGATAGTCGGCCAGCTAAAGCCGAGATAGCTGTTCAAATAGATGGGCATATAGATAGTCGTTGCCGTAAAAAAGAGCCGGAGAAGAAAAGCGGCGGCGAAAATGCCCCGGAAATTTTTGTTCTTAAAAATATGCTTGATTGTTTGAACAATTCGATGATTCTTGAATTCATAACGGCCGGAAAGTTTTTTCCTCTTAATCAAAAGAGTGATTAAAATAGGCAGAAGAACTAAAGCGGAGACTAAAAAAGCCAGATAATAATTATTGTCTCCGACCAAATAACCGATTATTATCGGAGAAACCAGCCAACCAATATTAAGAAAGGTGAAATACCTCCCTCTCGTCTTACCCGTAGTTTCATTTAAAGAAAATCCTTCCAGAAAAACATCAAGATTTATCCAGAGAAGACTGGAGCTGACCATCAAGAGAATAAAGAGAAGAAATATTAAATAGGGAGATTGAGTTGCTATAAGGAGGAGGAGAGTTAGAAATTTAATGATCAATATTGCTAAAATTAAACGGTAATTGGAAAGCTTGACTATTAAATAAGGGAAAAAAAGAATGGCTATCAAGGTGACAGTCATAGCAGCTATAAAAAAGAAGCTTACCCATTGAAGGCCGACTGCTTCCTTAATAAAGCTTGATTGAGTGTAAGTGTAAAAAGCAGTGGAAACAGCCAGAAAGAAACCAAGTAAATAAAGAGTTTTTAAATTTCCTTTTCTTTCTTTTGCAGTTATTTTTCCTTTTTCCTTGTATTTAATCATATTTTCCTAAAAAGTTTTTCTCCATAACTTTCTTTTTCCTTTTGATAAAAGACACCCAAAGGAATTTTAGAATCTCCATTCTCGTAGTTCCACTCCCTTATCTTCTCCAAAGCTTTTTTTCGGGAAGTTAAGTCTTTTTCCTCCAATTGATAAACTCTTTCATTGTAAAAATCAGTCTGGTCAAAGAAGGTAATACAGGGCTGAAGGATATCAATAAAGGAGAATCCTTTGTGATTAATCCCCTTCTTTATCAATTCTTGAAGCTGATCCGTTTTAAAAGCATAGCCCCGAGCGACAAAAGAAGCTCCGGAGACCAGCATCAATTCCAAAGGATTAAAGGGTTCTTCAATGCTCCCTCGAGGCGTTGACCTTCCTTTGAAGTTTTCCGGAGAAACAGCGGTAAACTGGCTGGTTGTCAAAGCGAAATTCCTGTTGTTATGGACTAAAACGGTGATATCAATATTTCTCTTGGCTCCATGAATAAGATGGGAAATACCTTCATTATAGGCTCCGCCGTCTCCAATAGAAGCAATTACTTTTAATTTCGGATTAGCCAATTTTATTCCTTCAGCCGAAGCTACCGGTCGGCCGTGAAGAGCGGAGAAAGTGTTGAAATCGAGATAATCAATTATCTTTGAGCCACAGCCTATTCCGGCTGTTATTACTATCTTTTCTTTTTCATTTAAAGAGGAAAGAGTATTTTTTAGAGCAGCTAAAATAGTAAAATTACTGCAGCCCGGACACCATGTATTTTTAATCTTTTTTCCAGTCATATTAAAAATCTTTTAATTCTTCCATTAATTCTTCGGGAAGAAAGGGTCTGGCATCATATTTAAGAATCTTCTTATCCGCTTTGACCCCGAAAGAAGACAAGAGCCATCCCAATTGGCCTAGGGCATTTGTTTCAGCTAAGGCTATTTTTTCAACTCCCTGAAGGGCCTTTTTAAATTCTTTCTCGGGAAAAGGCTCCAAAACAAGAGGCTGGATCATTTTAATCCCCATTCTCTCCGCTGCTTCTTTGGCCGGCCCCTTGGTAGAGCCCCAGACAACAAGAGCTTTAGGAGATTTTCTATCTCCGTAAACTTCAACTGCTTTCATTCGATTAACTTCTTTTTTCATTTCTTTAAATTTTCTCAATCTCTTTTCCTGCATCTTTTTCACTCTTTTCTCATCCTCAACGGTTAAGCCGAATTCATTATGTTCATAGCCGTTTGATTTAACAAGAGCTCCCTTTTCTCCGGGAAAAGCCAAAGGAGAAATGCCTTTTTTGGTATCTTTGTATCTAAAATAATCTCCTTTTTTATCCCAAAGAGGGATTTTTTCTTTTTTAATTTTCTCTAAAACCTTTTTATCAAAACTAAAGGTGCTTTCGGATACTTCTTTGTCAATCAGAAGAATGGAGGGCGTTTGATATTTCCAGGAAAGATTCATTATTTTACCGGCCCAGAAGGCTGTTTCCTCGGCATCGCCGGGAGCAATAACAAATCTGACAAAATCACCATGGCCGGCTCTTAAATTGAAAAGTAGATCGCCTTGCTGGGTGTAAGTCGGGACTCCGCTGCCCGGAGACATTCTTTGGCTTTCCACCATAACTAAAGGAATTTCACTTTGAGCAGCCAAGCTGAGGGCTTCGGTCATTAAAGCAAAGCCGCCGCCGGAGGTTCCAACCATCGTTCTGGCTCCGCCGTAGGACGCTCCCAAGGCCCCGTTGGCAACTGCTATTTCATTTTCCAGTTGGACAACTCTTAAATTAAATTCCTTCTCCTTTTCGGCTAAAAAATGGAGGATACCGGAAGCCGGAGTCATTGGATAAGCAAAATAGAGGTCAAGTCCGGCCTTGACCGCTCCCAGACAAAGAGCTTCGTTTCCGGTTAAAAGAGGAAAATATTCTTTTTTTAAATCCTTTACTTCCATTAAAGCTTCTTTCTTTTCAAAGGCCTCTTGAGCTATTTTCAGGTTGATTTCGGCTGATTCCTCAAACTCCTCTTTAAAAAGTTCTTCCAATTTTCCCCAATCAATTCCGGCTAGTTTGGCAAAAGCTCCAACCAGAGCAGTGTTTTTCATTGTCGGAGTGCCTTTGAATTTCTCAACAATCTTCTTAAGAGGAACACCTTCTCCCTGAAAAGAGATCTCACTGCTGTCATAAACGGCAATTCCCCCTTTCTTAAGATTGCTTTTGTGTTTTTCCAGGGTCTTGTCGTCTAAAGCCAAAAGAAAATCTATTTCTCTGCGATGGGAGAGGACTTTTTCTTCCGAAGCTCTAATTTGGGAAAAATTATGACCGCGCCTGATGAGAGACTGATAATCGTCGTAAATAAAAATTTGGTAACCGAGCTTGGAAAAAAGCTTGGCGATAATCAGTCCGGCTTTTCTTGATCCTTGGCCGGCTTTTCCGCCTATTAAAATTGAATAATCTTTTTTCATCAGTTAATTATTGTATCATTTTTTATCAGCTCTCACAATTTTCCTTATTTTTATCGCTTTGCCTTTAATTAAGGCCTCGCTCGTTTTTCTTCGGGCTGAAATTAAAATCCGGCCCAAAGTGCTTTGGGATATTCCCATTTTCTCGGCTGCTTCGGTTTGGCTTAATTTTTTTAAATCACAAAGCCGAAGAGCTTCCAACTCGTCCATAGTTAAATCTATCTCTTTTAATTCGGAGAGAGGAACCGCTCTCGGTTTAAAATAAGTGACATTGGGATTAAAAATTACTTTTCTTGGTTTTAACGGTCTAACCATAATTTAAGATTATTGAAAATTTCTTTAATTTCTCCTTTAATTTTTAAATCAGTTTCCAGAACCGGCCTAAAATCAGCTAAAGCTCGGAATATTTTTTTATCGTAGGATATTCTCCCCAAAAAGTTTTCCCCGCTCCATTTTTCCATCTTTCCGCTTAATTCTTTGTTAATATCCCATTTGTTGATTATCAGGGCAAAGGGAAGCTTAAAATGATCAACCACCTTCAAAACTCTTTTTAAGTCGGCGAAACCGGAGGGAGTAGGTTCGGTTATTAAAACAACAAAGTTTGAATCTTGAAGCGAAGCTATGACCGGACAGCCGGTTCCGGGAGCAGAATCAATAAGCATTAAGTCAGGACTTGTTTTTTCAGCTTCCTTTTTAATTTCAGTTACTATCTTACCCGAGCCCGTTTCTCCCGGATAAAGCTGGCCGGAAACCAAAGGAAAATTATATTTGGTTTTCTTAACTTTAATTTCTCCGCTTTGAACCGGTTTCATTTTTATTGCTCCTCGGGGACAAAACACTTCGCAAGCCCCGCAGCCCTCGCAGAGAAAGGGGTTTAATTTTAATTTGCCTTCTTCTAACTCCAATGCTTTAAAACGGCACTTTTCAAGACATTTCTCCGCTCTTTCGCCGCTTATTTTACTATTATCTATAATCGGTTTTTCTGAGACGCTTATTTTTTTTACACTTTCCCATTCTTCAGCTTCAGCCAGCCAAATAGCTAAATTGGGAGCATCAACGTCGCAGTCAACAGCCGTTATTCTTTTTTCCCGGGAAAAAAGAATGGCCAGAGAGGAAGTCAACATACTCTTCCCCACTCCCCCTTTCCCGCTGGCAATTGCTATTTTATTCATAATTTATCAACTGGCCCTTAGAATAGGCTTCAGCAATTTCTTTTGAATAAGGAATTTCTCTTTTAATTTTTGTCCCATAATCTTCCGCTGCTTTCTCAATTATTTTTTTATCTCCCAAATCAGCTTGATTCAGGATTATTTCAACCGGTATTTTAAGTTTTTCAATTAGGGATAAAATCAACTTTAAATCATAAGCTCCCATTAGGGTGGGTTCGCTTACAGCATAAGCAAAATCAACTCCCATTAAAGCGTTGATGACCGAGCAGTGGGTTCCGGCTGCCGTGTCTATAATAACCAAGTCAGCTTTTTCCTTTTCAGCAATTTTAAAACCAAACTCTTTGGTTTCTCTGACAATGGGCCCTGTTTCTTCCAAACCCGGCTTGGCTATTCCGCTAACCAGAAAAAAAGAATCTTTTATTTTATTCAGATATATTCCTCCTATCTCCTCTTTTTTGGGCCGAATTGCTCCGAAGGGGCAAACTGTCCAACAGGCCCCGCAGCCGGAGCAAAGTTCTTTGATAAAAACAGGGTACTCTCCGGGAGCCTGAAAAATAGCATTGCTTCGGCAGGTCTTGGCGCAAAGTCCGCATTTGGTGCATTTTTCTTTGATTAATTCGGGAAACTCAGCATAAACTTTTTTATTAATCTTTCCCAACTTCTTCCCTAACAATAAATGGTCATTGGGGCATTCTACATCGCAATCGGAGAGAACAACCTTTTTCCCTTTCCTTATCATTTGATTGGCCAGGAGAATACTAAAGGTGCTTTTACCGGTTCCTCCTTTGCCTCCGGTTACGGCTATTTTTTTAAATTTGCCACTTTTCATTTTTCCCTGGTTGATTCTCTTAATAATTTAAGTTTTCCCCGGGAAAATCTATTTAAAAGAATCTTAACTTTTTCCTTCGTCCCCCCATAAACATCAATTACGTTATCTCGGAGAAAATGAAGGGAAATAGGACCCATTTCCCTGGTAATAATGGAATTTATCTTTTCCTTCAAAACGAATCTTGAAGCTTCCAAACCGGCCCTTATTTTCTTTTTCAAAAAAGGATTGTCTTTAAAATAGAAATTTTTGACTTCACCTTTTTTCAACTCAACGAAGATAAATTTTTTGGCTCGGCCGAAATGATTTGAAATTTCAGAGTTTAAACCTTTTTCTTCTCTAACCGGAATACATAATTTCTGGTTTTCAATGGACTCGGCAGCTATTCCGACTATCAGAGAATCCACTCTTTTTATTCTTCTTTTAATCTTTTTTTCAATTTCATCGGAAATCTCTCTGGCTCGATTAACACTGGTGCTTTTCCCCAACTTAACCTGAACTTCTCCAAAAACAAAGGGACCGGCTTTTCTCAACTTTAACTTTTGGAATCCTTTTACTTCATGATTTTCCTCCAAAATCTTCTTTATCTTTTCCTCCACTTCCCTGCTGGGAGAAACATCAAGTAAAGCGAAAATGGAATCCCGGCCTGATTCAATTCCCACTTGGAAGATAAAAAGGGATATTAAAATTCCCATTATTCCTTCCAGATACATAATTTCAAATATCCTGGCTAAAAGGCCTATTAGAACAATGGCCGAAGAAAATAAATGCATCCTTGATTCCCGGCCGTCAGCCATTAAGCTCTGGGAGTTTATCTCCCTTCCCACTTTCATTTCATAGGTTCCAACGGCAAACATGAATAGAGCATCTAAAAAAGCCACTCCAATGGCTATTAAGGGAATATTCAAACTCTCCAAAACAAGGATTTTACTGATAGATTCCTTGATTATTTCAAAACCGGCAAAAAGAATTAAGCCGGAGATAATTAAAGCCGTAACATTTTCTATTTTATAGAATCCGTAGGGAAATTTTTTGGTCGGTGATTTTTGGGCAATTTTTAAGCCGAGCCAAGCAAAGAAAGTGGAAAAAGAATCAGCTAAGCTGTGGATAGCGTCTCCCAATAGGACAATGCTTCCGGAGATAAAACCGACTATGGCCTTGGCTAAGGCAAAAAAGACGGTAACCGAACCGGCTAATAAGGTTGCTTTTTGGCCTTTTTTAAAGATGTTTGCCATATATTTATTTTCTATTGGGTCCTCTTCCGTGGCCGAAGCCGGGACCGGGTTAGAAAGAGGCTCCGTCAGTTTCCTTGAGTTTTCCTTCCTTGTAATCCTTAAAAATATCCTTGGCTTTTCCGGCCGGATTGCCGAGAAATATTTTTATTCCCAAATTACTCAAAACCGAATAGGCCCGGGGACCGATATTGCCGCTAATAACCGCTTCCACTTTTTCCTGGGCTACCAATTGAGCAGCGCTTATGCCCGCTCCCCGCATTGCTTGAACTCCGGTATTTTCAAGGGCTTTTACTAATTTGCCCCGGCCGTCAATAATTAGAAAATAGGGAGCCCGGCCGAAGCGGGGGTCTAAAGGCGATTCCAAATCGGAACCACTGGAACTTATACAAATCTTCATAAATTTTATCTGGTTCTGGTCATCATCTGGCCGCATTTGGGGCACTTCTGCTTATAGCAGGGTACTCCTCTTTGGTGAGGAGCTTTGGCTCCGCAATTGGGGCAGACGCATTCGCCTGACGGCCCCAAACCGAAACCGCCGGGCTGTCTTCCTCGGCCGCGACTCGTTCCTCGACCAGAACCTTGATTATTTCCAAAAGGTGGCATTTTTTTAACTTTAATTAATTATTAAGACCTTTGTTTTGATTATAAACCCATAACTATTTGGAGTCAAGAATAAAAAAAGAGCCAAGGTTTTAACCTTAGCCCTTAGCATTGATATGAAAAGAGATAAAACTGTTGTTTCCGTCTCGAGTTGCTATTCCTATAACTGCCTTGTTTTCGATTTTCCTAAAAAACTTTCCCAAATCCTCAACTATTTTTTTATCCTCCTTGCTTTTAGCTCTCAATTCGAGAGCTAAATCAGTAATAGATCCTCTATCTCTGGTAATTTCAACTTTCATAATTATTCACCTCCCTTATTTAATTTTTAAAGTTTTTTTCACTTTAACACCAAAGATTAATTTGTCAATTATT
>CAYPCL010000022.1:0-8565 GCA_964409215.1 uncultured Candidatus Saccharibacteria bacterium
TGACAAACTTAATTTTATGAATATAATATAGGGTAAGCAAGGTAGCTGCTCTTAGCGCAACAGGTTTTCTGACTTGTTGGAAGAAAGAATTATTAAGAAAGGTCGGGCTACTGAAAAGAAAAAAAGAATAGTTTATGGCTAAAAAAGAAACTAACGATAAGGAATTTCTAGAATATATTATTAAGAGCTTAGTTGATCATCCTGACGATGTAAAAATTGACCGTAAAGTTGATGAAATGGGTGTTCTACTTTCTTTGAAAGTAAACTCTGAAGATATGGGTCAAATCATCGGAAAGAATGGATCAACTGCTAGAGCTATCAGAAGTCTTGTCAGAATTATTGGACTTAGAAATCATGCCAGGGTAAATCTTAAAATTGAAGAGCCCGAAGGCGGCAAGAAAACTGAGCCCAAAGAAGAAGACAAGGATTCTAAAGCTAGCAAGAAAGACGATTTAGAAGACTTAGATCTCTAAATTATCATTGAAATTCTTAAAAACAGTGCTACTATTAACTTAGTAGTGCTGTTTTTTTATGAGAATAGATGTAATAACAATATTTCCCGCCTTATTCGAACCTTTTTTAAACGAGTCTCTTTTAAAAAAAGCTCGGGATAAAAATCTTTTGGAGATAAAAATTCATGATTTAAGGAATTACAGTTCAGATAAGAACAGAAGCGTTGACGACAAACCTTTTGGCGGGGGAAGGGGAATGGTAATGAAAATAGAACCAATTTTCAAAGCGGTTGAAGATGTCAAAGAAGAGGGAAAAAGCAAAGTGATTGTCTTTACTCCAAGAGGAAAAAAGTTCAATCAAAAAAAAGCAACTGATTGGTCAAAGCTGGATCAATTGATATTAATCTCCGGCCGATACGAAGGAATAGATGAAAGAGTAATGGAATATATTGCTGATGAGAAAATATCAATGGGAGATTATGTCTTGATGGGAGGAGAAGTTCCGGCTTTAGCTGTTATTGAAGCTGTCTCCAGGCTTATTCCCGGAATACCGGGAAAATCAGAGTTATTGAAACAAAGAATTGATTCTGAAGGGGGATTCTTAGAATATCCCCAGTATACCAGACCCGAAGTTTTTAAAATGAAAGGGAAGGAGCTAAAAACCCCCGAAGTCCTGCTTTCCGGCAATCACAAGGAAATAGAGAAATGGAGGAAAAAAAACAAGAAAGTAATTGAATAATTCGGAAACATTTGTTATTATTTAATTAATTCGGGTAGGTGCCAGAGTGGTCAAATGGATGAGACTGTAAATCTCACGGCCTCAGGCCTACGGGGGTTCGAATCCCTCCCTACCCAAAAAAAAGCCAATGTAGCTCAGTTGGAAGAGCATACCCATGGTAAGGGTAAGGTCCGCGGTTCGATCCCGCGCATTGGCTTATTAAAATTTATGGCAAAAAAGAAAAGACCATTTTTAAAAATGCGGTGCAAGGAATGTAAAGAGATAAATTATTTCACCAAGAAATCTCGAGGAGTTGAGGGAAAATTAGAATTGAAAAAATTCTGTCCAAGATGTAAAAAACACACCGTTCATAAGGAATTGAAGAAATAAGATGGAAGTGAGAATCATTAAAAAACCCTTAACTAAAAGGGAATTAAAAGAAATTGCCGAAAAACAATTTGGTAATTTAGTAAAAGCAGTGGTTGATATTGAAAAAGGAATATTAGCAATTGCCGGAGAGATGCACGCTGATGAAGAAATTGCTTTAATGAGAGAAGAGGAATCAAAGAGAGAGAACACTTGGGGCATTAATATTTATCCCGACAAGAAAGAGGAAGAATTTATTGAATTTGATTCCATTGTCAATCTTAAGCCTTCTTTTGGAAATCGCTCCAGAAATATTGAAAATCCGGAGATCAAAGAGAAAATAAAAGAAATTGTAGCAAATTTGATTAAATAATGAGAAATTTTATTCATAAAAAATTAGCCGATGGTAGTTGGTTTAAGCTTTCTCTTCCCGAGCAATTAGCTAACATCGGCAGTGAAATCAACCGAGTAGTTAAGAGTCGCGATAAAGACAAGGAAACTTTTTGGAAAGCCGTAGAAAGAACTTTAGAGCTTTTTGATTTGACTCTTGAAGATGAACGCTGGAAAGAAAGAAAAAGAGAAATTGCCCGAGCCAGGGAACTATTCTGTGATGCTTTTTATGGAGGAAAAGAATACGGAAGTAAATTTGAAGATTTGAACCGCTACTTTCTTCAATTTGCTTTTTTAGCCAGATTGGGGGTATAAGCTTAATTGGCAAACTGTGAGTTTCCAAAACTCAACTTCTAGGTTCGAGTCCTAGTACCCCCGCTGAATAAAATGCTTGACTTTTTTGGTCAAGTATTTTAATATTCTAGGGAAAGCACTTTATTAACTAAAAAAGAGAGGAGGGACTAAAATGTCAAAAGAAAAAATATCACTTAAATTAGAAGTAGACATATTACCTCTAAATTATCCAAAACTTTTATTGAAAAGAATTACTGATCTAACCGGTCGACCATTTAAAAGCCAGAATCTAAAAAAGAAAATCACTGGAATTGATATTTGGTGTGCCCTAAGGCTTATTTACAGTCATTTCATTTTTTCTCAACCAGGATTTAAGTACCAAGAAAACTTCCGTTGGCCGGAAAATTACTCTATTGATGAAACTTTAGAACATCTAAGGATGATGTTAAAGATATTCCTCGATTTTCTATTTAAACAAAATAATAATTTAAGTTGGCAACATCTCGCCAAATGTAACTTTCACTTTGATATTTTTAAAGCTTTGATTTTTTCCTTTATTGAAGCTGTACAAAGGAGGGAATTTGGAAATCGTTTTGATGAGAGATTAGTTAAAATAGAAGAAAAATATGCTAACGAATTATTAAAGAAAATAGTTGGGGAAGCGAAAAAAAGAGGATACTTAAAAGAGGTTGCTCCATTCACTAAAGATCAAAGAAAAATGTTAATTAGATATTTCAAAGATTGGGGTTCTGATAAGACCAATGAGTTTAATAAAAATTTTATTATCCCCAAACTTGAGGAAAATAATCTTAATTACAAATTTAGCGATCAGGAATTATTATCTCTTATTGCTTTATTCGAGAACTCCTATTTAAAATAGGGGTTCTTTTTTCTTGAAAAAACAATATTGAAGATTTAAAATGGAAGTAAATGTATTCCATAAAAGACTTGATTCTTTTCATATTGTACTCAAATAACAGAGAAGGTAAATCTTCCTTTGAAAATTTAGCTAATGAATGCTTTAAGAAGTTTCCCGAGGTATTTTCCCTTAAGAATTTTCCAAAACTGCTTGATACCCGAAAGTTAGATCGTCCCTTAAGATATTTAAGAAAAAACAATTTAATAAAAGGAGATCCAGCAAGAGGATTTTCTTTAACTGAGAAAGGAAGAAAAAAAGCCGAAGAATCAGTTAAATCAATAAGACAGAAGAAACTATTTTAATATGCTTTCAATAGGTATTTTAGGCTTACCTAATGTCGGTAAATCTACATTATTCAAGGCCATAACTAAAAAGGAAATAGATATTTCCAACTATCCTTTTTGCACTGTTGAACCTAATGTTGGAATGGCTGAAGTCAATGATGAAAGGCTGGTTAAATTAGCCGAAATTCAAGACACTTCCTCAAAAACCATTCCTGCTCTGATAAAATTTATTGATGTAGCCGGTCTGGTTAAAGGAGCCCACAAAGGAGAGGGCTTAGGTAATCAATTCTTGGCTCATTTAAGAGAAGTGGATGCCATGGTTCACATAGTCAGATGTTTTCAAAAAGAAAATATATCCCATATCTCGGGGAAAATTGAACCTAAAGAGGATATTGAGACAATAAGAGAGGAGTTGATTTTGAAAGATTTAGAAACAATTGATAAAAGAAGAGAGAAAATCAGCAAGGAAGTTAAAAGCGGAGATAAAGAAGCTTCTAAAGAATTGGAGTTTTTAAATTACCTTAAAGAGGAATTGGGAAAGGGAAAAATTCCCGAAGTGGAAAAAGAACTTATTGAAGAACTTTTTCTCTTAAGTTTCAAGCCCCAACTTTATCTTTTAAACGGAGAAGATAAGGACATTAAGGAAGATCTTAAGAATTACCTCAAGAAAAAAAGCTTAAACTGGATGATAGTGGATATAAGGGAGGAATTGGAAAAACTTGATTTATCAGAGAAAGAAAGAAAAGAATTGGGAATGGAAGAATCAAAAATAGATTCTTTAATAGAAAGATGCCGAAGAATACTTAACTTAATCAGTTATTTCACAATCAAGGGAGAAGAAGAAACCAGAAGCTGGCTTATTGAAGAAGGCTCCACTATTTTAGAAGGAGCCGGCCAAATTCACTCTGATTTTAAAGATAATTTTATTAAAGGAGAAGTTTTGAATTGGCAAAAAGTGGTGGAAACCGGAAGCTGGAAAAAATGTCGGGAATTAGGGCTATTGAAAAACGTCGGAAAAGATTATATCTTAAAAGAAGGAGATGTAGTAGAGATAAAAATATGAGTTTAATTAATCTAATTGAAATAATTTTGGTAGTTTCCCTGTTTTTGGTAGCTCTTTTCTTTTTGATTAAAGGTTTTCCCGATACGCTCGGCAATGTTATTCATTCTTTATGATATTTTCCATATTAATATCAGGGTTCTTTGGAGGAGTGGTTAGAGGACTGGTTGGTTTTGTTAAACATTATTATTCCTATAAGGAGGTTAAGTTTAAGTTTAATTATTTTCTGGGAATGGCTTTTCTTTCAGGAATAATAGGTCTTATGGCTGCTACTTCTATTTCTTCAATCGGTTTCACTTTTAAAGGATTGTTTTCTCCGGCTATTAGCTTTATAGTCGGTTATGCCGGGGGAGATATTTTAGAAAATATTTATAAAATAATAGTTAAAAAATCCTCTTTGTATGAATAATTCTTTAATGGAGGAATTAAAAAAGGACGGTTGGCTGAAAACTCCTGAAATTATTGAAGCTTTTAAAAAAATAAGGAGAGCCGATTTTATGCCCAAGGGAAAGAAAAATCTGGCTCACTTAAACGAGGCTGTACCTATTGGTTTTAATCAAACCATTTCTCAGCCTTTAGTAGTGGCTTTTATGATTGAACTCTTGAAACCGAAGGAAGGAGATAAGATAATGGATATAGGGTCGGGCTCCGGCTGGACCACCGCTTTGCTTTCCTATTTGGTAGGGGAGAAAGGAAAAATTATAGCTCTGGAAAGAATTTCCCAGCTCAAGGAATTTGGCGAGGAAAATACCGCTAAATACAATTTTATAGAAAAGAATATTGCTGAATTTCATTTGGCCGACGGTTATAAGGGCTGGCCCGAAAAAGCTCCCTATGACGGAATACTTTGCTCCGCTCAGGCAAAATTTGTTCCTGAAGCCTGGAAAGAGCAATTAAAAAAAGGGGGAAGAATTGTTGTTCCCATGGTAAATTCAATTTACCTTTTTGAAAAAGAAAATAAGGACAAGTTTCAATCGGAAAGATTTCCCGGCTTTTTCTTTGTTCCCCTAATAGAAAAATTATGAAAAATAAAAAGATAATAACTATTGTTGGTTTAATAGTTTTAATACTCATTATTCTTTTTTTGAGAGAGCTTTTTATTCCCCTTGATCCGACAGCCGGCAGAGAAATAACCTTTAATATTCAAAAGGGAGAAGATATTACGGATATTAGTTCCAGGTTAAAAAAAGAAAAAGTAATTGGTTCTCCTTTTGTTTTTAATGCCAGTGCTTTAATTTCCAACTCCTATAACAACCTTAAGGCCGGAACCTACAACTTTACTTCTTCAATGAGTGTTTATGAAATAATGAATAAAATTAGAAAGGGGGAAATATTAAAAGAGAAAGTCACTTTAATTGAGGGCTGGAATTTAAAAGACCTGGGAAATTATTTTCAGTCAAATGATGTTTTTAGCGAAGAAAAACTTTATGAACTGGCAGGCAAACCCGGAAAAATTAATTCTTTTGAGCCCCGAGCCAACTTTCCGGAATTTAAATTCTTGGAAAATAAAGAGGAGGGATTGAGCTTAGAAGGTTACCTTTTTCCCGATACTTACGAAATTAAAAGAAATGAAGGATTGAAACTAATCATTGAAAAAATGCTCTCTAATTTTGAAAATAAGATAAGCGGGGAATTGGGTGCTAAGATAAGAAATTCCGATGAGAACATCCATAGGATTATAACAATGGCTTCAATATTAGAAAAAGAAGTTAAGGATTACGAAGATAGAAGAGTTGTAGCCGGCATTCTTTGGAAAAGAATAAGAAACGGCTGGCCTCTTCAAGCTGATGCCACCTTGAATTATATCACCGGGAAAACAAGTAAAGATTTAACCAAAGAAGACCTAAAAACGGATTCTCCCTATAATACCTATAGATATTACAATCTTCCTCCGGGACCTATTTGCAACCCGGGAATGGAGAGCATCAAAGCTGCCATTGATTACTTAAACAGCCCTTATTGGTATTATTTAAGTACTCCTACGGGGGAAACATTATTCAGTATTACCTTGGCAAAGCATAATTATAATAAGGCCAAATATTTAAAATGACCATTGAAAACAAAAAAATAGCCTTGATTATAGCTCATCAGGATTTTAGGGACGAAGAACTTTTTATTCCTCGAAATATCTTTTTAAACGAGGGAGGAAAAGTGGAAATAGTGAGTTCAAAAAAAGAAAAGGCTTTGGGCAGTTTTGGGGGGACAACTGATGTTGATCTAACTCTGGAAGAGTTGAATGTAAATGATTATGATGCAATCATTTTTATCGGAGGAAGCGGAGCCTTTAATTATATTGAGAACAGCATTGTTCATAAAATTATTAAAGAGGCGGTTTCCAAAAAGAAATTATTGGGGGCCATCTGTATTGCTCCGGCTATTTTAGCCAAAAGTGGAATTCTGAAAGGTAAAAAAGCAACCGTCTGGTCAAATAAGATGGATAAATCGGCAGTTAAGATTCTGAAAGAAAATGGGGTTAAATATGAAGATAAAGCTATAGTTTCCGACGATGGAATAGTTACAGCTAACGGTCCTTCTTCCGCTCGCCGATTTGCCGAAAGAATTGTTGAACTATTGACAAATTAATTCAGATGGTTAGAATATAGACACAGCCGTAGACCATAGGTTTTTAAATCCTATTGAGGCGAATTAGATCCTTTTCGTATGTCTGCGGTTTAAGACATACTTTTTTATTTATGGCTAAAACAAGAAAAGAAAAACAAAAAATAATGAACGACTTAAAAGAAAGATTGAAAGAAGAGAAATCAATAGTAATGATTGATTTTTCAGGAGTTAATTCTGATTTCCTTTTTGATTTAAGGGGGAAATTAAAAAAAGAAGGTTGTCTTCTTAAAGTTATAAAAAAGACGCTATTGGAAAAAACTTTGGAGGGATTGAAAATGAACGATATTGCCCGGAAAATAAGGGATATGAAAATTCAAGTAGCCTTGGTAATGGGTTCTGAAGAAGGAATAAAGTCAAGTAAAATTTGCTACCAAAAATCAAAAGAAGACAATAAGTTAAAAATTATTGGAGGAATTATTGAAGATAATTTCCTAACTGACGAGAAAATGATTGAATTGGCTCAACTACCTTCAAAAGAAGAGATTTTATCGAAATTAGTCGGGACGGTCAATAATCCCATTTTAAAGTTTAATTGTCTTTTTCAAAACAATATTAAAGGTCTAATTAATGTTTTAAGTAATATAAGATAAATTTATGGCAGAAGAAAAAAAAGAAGAAATTAAAAAAGAAGAATTAAAAGAGGAAACCAAGGAAGAAAAGCCTAAGGAAGAAAAACCTAAGGAAGAAAAACCTAAGGAAGAGAAACCTAAGGAAGAAAAACCCAAGGAAGAGAAACCTAAGGAAGAAAAACCTAAGGAAGAAGAGGAAGAAGAAGTGGAAGTTCCGAAAAAATTTGCCGATTTGGTTAAAAAAATAGAAGAAATGAAAGTTTCTGATTTAGCTGAATTGGTTAAAATTTTAGAGAAAAAATTCGGAGTTTCTTCAGCTCCTCAAGTGGTAGCTCAAGCTGCCGGAGGCGGAGGATCTGCTGAAGCCGGAGCTGAAGCCGAAGAAAAAAGCTCTTACAATGTGGAACTTTCTTCAGTGGGAGACAAGAAGATAGATGTTATAAAAGTAGTCAGAGATGTAACTCAAAAAGGATTGAAAGAAGCTAAGGGCTTAGTTGATTCGGTGGAAAATGAACCTCAAATTATCAAAGAAAACGCTAAAAAGGAAGAAGCTGAAGAAATCAAGAAGAAATTTGAAGAAGCGGGCGCCAAAATAGAATTAAAGTAAGATTGAATAAAAAGCCCGGTTTAAAACCCGGGTTTTTGATTAGAAAAGAAAATAACCCAATAAGATAAGAATAATTAAAATAATTATTAGAATTAACCCTTTTTTAAAAGTTCTTTCCAGGAGAGGATGAGAGGAAAAAACTTTCTCATAAAATTTATTTTTAATCTTGGAAATCAGAGGAATTCTATAAATACCGGAGAAAATTTTCTTCTTGTTTCTTTCTAGAAAAACCGCTGTTAAAACCCCGCTGAAATCAATTATTTTATCTTTCTTTTTTTTAAATA
>CAYPCL010000023.1:0-8415 GCA_964409215.1 uncultured Candidatus Saccharibacteria bacterium
TTGCTTTTGTTTTTTCTTTCATTATTGGTATAATAAAAATGTAGCCAACCAATAAGATACGCTCGGATATAATTATCAAATTGTATCACCAAACGGGCAACTTCTGTTCAATCGTGTATCTTATACATGGTTGGCTACAACAGGGTTGCCCTTTTGGTTTAAAAAATATGTCTAAACAAAAAATCACAAATTGCGCTATTTACACGAGGGTTTCAACCGACCTTCAGGCCGAAAAGGAATTTTCGTCTTGCGAGAGCCAAGAGGAAAAAATCCAAGCTTTTGTCAAAAGCCAGAATAATTGGCAAGTTGCCAAAGTTTATTCTGACGCTGGCTATACCGGAGCTAACACCAAGCGACCCGCTTTAACAGAATTGCTTGAAGACATCAAGCAGAACAAGATTGATATTGTGCTTGTCTATAAGATTGACCGGCTCACTCGCTCGCCCAAAGATTTTTACGAACTGATTGAAATCTTTGAGCAGTTTCAAACTGGCTTCATTTCAATAACTGAAAGGTTTGACACTTCCACTCCAGCAGGCAGGTTATTGAGAAACATAATGCTTACTTCCGCCCAGTTTGAAAGAGAGCTCGTTTCCGAGCGGACAAGAGACAAGCTGATTGAAAGAGCCAAGAAAGGATTTTTTCACGGAGGCCCTACGCCTTACGGATATGAAAGAAAAAACAAAAGGTTAATTGTAAACGAAAAAGAAGCAAATATCGTCAAAATAATTTTTGACGATTATATTGAGCATGCTTCTATCAATAAGTTGTTTGATAGCTTGAGGGAAAAACGGTTGAAAGACAGGCAAGGCAAAGAGTTTTCAAAGCCCTTTCTTGCCCGCATTCTTAGGAACATAACCTACACAGGAAAGCTTGTTTATGCTGGCGAAACTTATCAGGGCATTCACCAGCCCGTTGTCTCGGAAGAACTTTTTGAGCTTGCCCAGAAAAGCCACAAAAAGAGGATAAGGAAGTTTAGGGTTTACAAGCATTTCCTGTTTGGAGGTTTAATCAGATGTAAGGAGTGCGGTTATCATATGTCGGCCTGCTTCACCAACAAGCACAGCCAAGGAAAATTGAAAAGGTATTATTACTATCGCTGCACCTCAACGAGCAAGAAAGGCTGGAAGCGTTGCTCAACAAAAGAAGTTTCAGCAGACAGAATAGAAAACTATCTGTTAGAAAATTTAGAGCGAATATCAATAGACAAAAATTACATAGAGAACCTTGTTTTCAAGCTGAACCACAGCTTCAAAACACCCAGCGTAGAAGGAAGCGAACCTTCAAAGGTATGCTCTAAATTTTCTGCGGAAGCTGTCGCTTCTCTGCTTCACTCCTTTATTTCTTCTCTTTCTCAAAGAAGGGGGGTAGAAAGAAATCTTTTAGCCAAAAGATTTATTAAGGAAATTATTTACTCAAAGGAAAGCGTTAAAATAGCCCTATTTTACGCTAAAAATCTGAAAGATTTTGTATTAGTTGGCAATAACCAAAGACCTGTCTTGCTTTCGCAAGACAGGTCAAATTTTTCTGGCAGGAGCGAAGCGAGTTCGCTCCCCCCTCAAGAGAATAAGTTTGCTGATTGTTCTACTGGTGGGCGTGGATGGATTTGAACCATCGACCCCAGCTTTATAAGAGCTGTGCTCTAACCACTGAGCTACACGCCCCATTATTTAGATTTTACCAATTTTTCAAATTCCTCTTTTTCAATTGTCTCTTTTTCAATTAAAGTCTTAGCGATTTTTCCCAATTTCTTCTTATTTTTCCTTAAAAGATTGATTGCTTTTCTCTCTGCTTCTTTTATAAACTTTTCTATTTCTTTGTCAATTGCCGTAGCCACTTTCTCGGAGTAATTCTTTTTAGTTTCCTCTATGCCCAAAAAGGAGGAATTTTCCTTTTCTCCGAAGGAAATAGGACCCAGTTTGGACATACCAAATTTTACTACCAAATTACGAGCTACTTTAGTTGCTTTTTCCAGGTCGTTGGAGGCACCGGTTGTTATTTCCTTGAATTTTAATTTTTCGGCGCAGTAACCGCCAAGTAGAACAGCCAACTCAGCCAAGAATTCTGATTTGTTTTTTAATTTCCTTTCTTTTTTAGGAAGGGAAAGAGTATAACCGGCGGCCATTCCCCGGGAAATAATAGAAACTTTTCTCACTTCCTCGGCTTCGGGTAATAAATAACTTATCAAAGCATGGCCGCTTTCATGAAAAGCCGAAATTTCTTTTTCCTTTTCGGAAAGGAGGTGGCTTTTTCTTTCCGGTCCCAAAAGAACTTTCTCAATTGATTCCAAAAATTCCTTCTGAGAAATTTTCTTTTTACTCCGGCGGGCAGCCAGAATAGCGGCTTCATTGGCCAGATTGGCCAGATCGGCTCCGGAGAATCCCGGAGTCCTTTCGGCCACTTCTCTCAATTTTACATTAGAGGAAAGAGGCTTGTTTCGGCAGTGGATTTTCAGTATTTCTTTTCTTCCGTCTATATCGGGGAGGTCAAGAACTATTCTTCGGTCAAAACGGCCCGGTCTCAAAAGAGCCGGGTCCAACTGCTCCGGCCGGTTAGTGGCTGCCAGAATTATAACCCCGGTTTCCCTTTCAAAGCCATCCATCTCCGAGAGTATCTGGTTGAGAGTCTGTTCTCTCTCTTCGTGCCCTCCTCCAAAACCGGGCATTCTGGTTTTGCCGATTGCATCCAGTTCGTCAATAAAAACGATGCTGGGTTGTTTTTTCTTAGCTTCTTGAAAGAGATTCTTAACTCTGCTGGAACCGACTCCGACAAAGAGCTCAATAAATTCCGAACCGGCCATCGAAAGAAAGGGAACATTGGCTTCATTGGCTACGGCTCGGGCCAGCATAGTTTTTCCTGTTCCTGGCGGTCCGACCAAAAGAACTCCTCTTGGAATTTGGGCCCCCATTTTAAAATACTTTCTCGGGCTTTTGAGAAAATCAATTATTTCCTTTATTTCCTGTTTAGCTTCTTCTAAGTCGGCAATATCTTTAAAATAGACTCTTTCCTTTTTCCGGCTTTTATCGAATTTTTTGGCCGGAGCGTTTAAAAAACTAAAAGGCTGTTTTCCCTGTCCTTTTTTAGTCTGGCGGAATATTGTCCAAAAAAGCCAGCCGAAAATGAGAAGAGGGAGAAAGACGGCTAAAATAGGGAAGAGCCAATTCAAGAAACTTTCTTTTTCTTCTTTAACGGTCAGAGAGAGATTTTTTAAGTTTTCTTCTCTAAGGCCGTATTCCTTGAGGAGTTCGGAAAAAGAAATACCTCTCTCTTTGCGGGAAATTAATTTCTCTCCCGATTTGTAAAAAGCCGAAATTTTCTCTCCGGTTATTTCTATTTTCTCTATTTTTTCCTTTTCAATATCACTAATAAGCTGGCTAACCGGTATTTCCTCCTTTTTTTGGAGGGCATCGGGATTGAATAAGGCGAAGATACTGGAAACAAGAATAAAGATAAGAATTACTCCGATTATGTTCTTCAAAATTTTTTTCATAACAAAAACTATTATATCAAATAAAAAGCCTTAATTAAAACTTAAGAGATTATTTTTCTAAAGATAAATAAAACCTTCCCTTGCTGATTTCTTTTATCTTTCCAACTACTTTCTGGCCGAGTTTCAGCACTTCCTCCGGTTTTTTTTCTTCGGAAATATCAGCTTTATTAATTAAAGCTTCAATTCCATCTAAATCAACAAAGGCTCCAAAACTGGTAATTCCGCTTATTTTTCCTTCAACTTTGTCGCCCACCTTGTAGCTTTCTAAATTTTCTTTTTCCGGAGTTTTTAATTTCTCCGAGAGGATAAGGTTTTCCTTCTTGGGATTTAAACTGAGAATTTTAACTTTAAGGGTTTCTCCGATAAAATCCTGAAGAGCTTTCATAATCTTATTTTTATCACCGTCCTTAACTTGGGGGTAATGTTCAGGGTTAAGCTGGGAAACGGGGAGAAAAGCCGGTATTCCTTTAACGTTGGCCATTAAACCTCCCTTATTGGCTTTTTTGATTTTAATTTCTATTTCCTCGTTTTTTTCTTTTGATTCTCTCAATTCCTTCCAGGCTATCTCTTTGGTGGCTTCAGTTAAAGAGAGTTCCCGGTAGCCGTTTTCATCTTCCAGACCCATCACTTTGGTTTTTATTAATTGGCCGGGCTTTAAGTCTTTAAGCATTTCTTTGGCCTTATAGAATTCGGCTCCGTAAATTATCCCTATTCCCCTGGGGCCCAAATCCAAAAAAAGAGAGCTCCTTCCCGGAGAAACAACTTCTCCCTCCACTATTTCCCCGACTTTCGGAGGCACTATTTCAATTTTTGCTTTTTTCAGCGGTTTAAGTTTTACTGGCATATATAGGGTTTAATATAGCAAAGTTTTTTATTATTGCAAGAGAAGTTTAATTTTGATAAAATAAAAAGGTATGGAGATTAATTGGTTTGGTCAATCTTTTTTTAAAATAAATCTCAGAGACGGCAAAAAGATAGTAAAAATAGTCGTTGACCCCTTTATTAGAAAAGATAATTTAAAACCGCCTCGGACTGAAGCGGATATTTTACTTAGCAGCGATCCTTCGATCAGCTTTTCGCTGGTTAAATCAGTTAAAGGAAAGCCTTTTTTAATTCAGAAACCGGGGGAGTACGATGTAAAAAATACGGCAATCAAGGGAATTCACTCTTATAAAGGGAAGAAAATGAATGTTATTTATAAATTCGGGGACGGAGAAATAACAATCTGCCACTTGGGAAGCTTCGATCAAAAGGAATTGAGAGAGAATCAATTGGAAAGAATGGGGAAAATTGATATTTTAATGATTCCTGTCGGAGGCGAGAATCTTGAGGCTAAAACAGCGGCCAATATAGTTTCCCAGATTGAACCCGGGATTATAATTCCCATGAATTACAAAGTTCCCGGCTTGAAGGCCAAACTTGATAAAGTGGACAATTTTCTTAAAGTAATGGGGTCCGAGGAAATTAAGCCCCAGGAAAAGGTTAAAATCAAACTCAAAGATATACCCGAGGAAAATCAAGAGTCCAAAATTATAATTTTAAAACCTTAACATGGCCAAGAAAAAAGAAAAAAAGGAAATAGGCTACATTAAACCGCGGACAGTGGTTGAAGAAATGGAATCCAGTTATTTGGATTACGCTATGTCCGTTATAGTCTCCCGGGCTCTTCCCGATGTCCGGGACGGATTGAAGCCGGTTCACCGAAGAATTCTTTATGCTATGTACGAAGACGGCCTTCGCCACAGTGCCAAGTTCAGAAAATCGGCCAATGTTGTCGGTTTGACTCTGGCCCGCTATCATCCCCACGGCGATACGGCCGTTTACGATTCCTTGGTGAGAATGGCCCAGGATTTCTCTTCAAGATACCTTTTAGTCAACGGACAGGGAAATTTCGGTTCCCTAGATGGCGATTCGGCAGCTGCTCAAAGATATACCGAATGCAAGATGTCAGCTTTGGGTGAGGAAATGCTCTCTGATATTGAGAAGGAAACGGTAAATTGGAGGGACAACTATGACGGGACTAAAAAAGAGCCGATAGTTCTCCCTTCTCCCGTTCCCCAGATACTCCTTAATGGATCCATAGGTATTGCTGTTGGTATGGCCACCAGCATCCCTCCTCATAATTTGAACGAAGTTCTCGATGCTTCCATTCATTTAATTGATCATCCCAAAGCCACCACCGAAGATTTATTTGAATTTATTAAAGGACCTGATTTCCCGACCGGAGGCATAATTTACGGGAAGAAAGATATTATTTCTGCCTATTCTCAAGGAAAGGGAGGAATATTAACAAAAGGCAAGGCGGAGATTAAGGAAGAAAAGAAAGACAGATTTAAGATTATAATCAGCGAAATTCCTTATCAGGTCCAAAAATCTTCCCTGGTTCAAGAATTTGCCAAACTGGTTGAGAATAAAAAAATTAAAGGGGTTAAGAATATAAGGGACGAGTCGGACAGAGAAGGAATGAGAATAGTGATTGACTTGAAGAAAGATGCTTTCCCCAAGAAAATACTCAATGCTCTCTATAAATACAGTAGCCTTCAAAAAACATTTCACTTGAATATGTTGGCTTTGGTTGACGGCATCCAACCCAAAATCCTCTCTTTAGTTGATGTTTTAACTTTCTATTTGAAACACAAAGAGGAGGTTGTTGTCAGAAGAACCAAATTTGAACTTAAAAAGGCCAAGGAAAGAGCCCATATTTTAGAAGGGCTAATGAAAGCTTTAAAGAATATTGATGAAGTTATCAAGACCATAAAGCGTTCTAATTCCAAGGAGGACGCGAAAAAGAATTTAAAGAAAAAGTTCAAACTAACGGAAGTTCAAGCTTTGGCTATCTTGGAAATGAAACTTCAAAAGCTGGCTAAATTGGAAAGGGAGAAAATAGAAAAGGAATTAGAAGAGCTGGAAAAACTAATTAAGAAACTCCAGCTTATTCTTAAGAGCCCCAAGAAGATTAAGGAAGTTGTTAAGAAAGAATTAAAAGAGATGAAGGAAAAGCACGGAGACGAAAGGAGAACCAAAGTGGTTGCCTCCAAGCCCGGCGAAATAGGGGAAGAAGAACTGATTCCTGATGTTGACACCATTATTGCTATGACTCGGGGAGGGTTTATCAAGAGAATGAAACCCTCTCTTTACCGAAGTCAAAAAAGAGGAGGGAGTGGAGTTGCCGGCTTAGAAATATCCAAAGAGGATATGGTCAAGCATTTTTTAGTAGCTAGTACTTTGGATAAACTCCTCTTTTTCACTGATTCCGGGAAAGTTTTTCAGTGTTTGGTTTGGGAAATTCCGGAAATGTCCCGCAATGCCAAAGGAAAAGGCCTCCTCAACTTTTTAGAGCTGTTTTCCAACGATCAAGTTTTGAATCTTATTCCCTACAGTAAAGACGATGAGAAAAAAAACAAGTTCTTAATAATGATTACTAAAAATGGTATAATAAAAAAGACCGAACTCCAATCTTTTAAAAATGTCAGAAGGAACGGATTGAGGGCCATAAAATTAAAAGAAGGAGATATTCTTCGTCAAGCGAAAATTATCGGTTCCGGCGATCAAATAGTTATTACCACTAAAAAAGGAAAAGCCATTAGGTTTAAAGAGAAAGACTTAAGAAGCATGGGAAGAAATGCGGCTGGAGTTAGAGGGATAAAATTAACCGAAGGAGATGAAGTTATAGGAATGGATGCTATAAAAACCAAGGATTTAAACAAAAAGCATCTCTTGGTTATCACCGAAAGGGGTTATGGCAAGAGAACTAAATTAAACAAATACCGGCTCCAGAAAAGAGGAGGAGCGGGAATAAAAACAGCTCGAATTACCACTAAGAACGGAGACGTCGTTTATTCCCGAGTGGTAGGCGGTGAAATAAAAGATTTGATCGTTATCTCCGAAAAAGGGAAGATAATAAGGACTCTCTTAAGTTCGGTTTCCATAAGCGGCCGGGCCACCTCCGGAGTAAGAATAATGAGATTAAAGAAGGGAGACAAGGTGGTTTCAGCCATTTGCCTCTAAATATATGCCAAGTTTTGCCAATCCCAAGGAAATATTAGATCAGTTAGAACTTCGGGACTCAATGGTGGCCGTTGATTTCGGTTGTGGTTCCGGGGGCTGGGCTATTCCCTTGGCTAAGAAGCTGGAATACGGCAAGGTTTTCGCTATTGATATTCAAGAAGAATCTTTTTCCGCTTTGAATAGCAAAGCCCGAATGCAAGGTGTTTCCAATGTTCAAACAATATCAGCCAATCTGGAAGAAGGTGTTTCTCAATTAAATAATTCCTTCTTTGATTTAGTTTTAATGACCGATTTTCTTTTTCAGGTGGATAAAAAAGAAGAAGTTTTTAAGGAAGCTCAGCGAGTTTTGAAAAGAGAAGGGAAGCTCTTAGTCTTGGATTGGAAGAAAAATTCACCTCTGGCTCCGAAAGGGGACAAGGTATCTTCGGAAGAGGTTAAAAAGCTGGCTTCCGACCAAAATTTCAGCTTTGAAAAAGAATTAAATGCCGGAGACTATCATTACGCCCTGTTGTTTGTTAAAAAATAATTGTTAAAATAAAGATAATGAAGAAAACAATTGCCAGCCTGCTCTTAATAATGATTATTGGATTGGTTTTTTCCCCGATTGCTCTTGTTTCGGCTCAAGGGGGAGACGAAATAACTGTTTTAGAGAATCCTCTCGAAATAGATTCTATTGAAGGTCTTATCCAAAATATAGTCGACTGGATTTTTAAGATTGCCTTGATTATTGCTCCGATAATAATAGTTATAGCCGGTATTGTTATAATTACCGCCGGAGGAAACCCCGATAGAATTACCAAAGGAAAGAAAATTATTATCTGGACGGTTATTGGATTTTTGATTATTGTTTTCAGTAAAGGTATAATTAATTTAATAGAATATGTTATTGGGAGGAAATAACTCCCTTATAAAAGGTC
>CAYPCL010000024.1:0-8266 GCA_964409215.1 uncultured Candidatus Saccharibacteria bacterium
AAATATAGCTGAAGGTGGAAATTCCCGAACCGAGAATGGGATTGCTCTTTAAGCTCTTAAAGGCGACGTTCCAGCTTACACCTTGGGAAAGCTGGACTTCTCTGGGTAAATTCAAGGACAGCCCCTCTTCTCCCAAAAAACCGCTTAAAGGATTACTGAAAAGGAAAACCAGAGAAATTATCAGAAACAAGACGCTTAAACTGAGGCGGTTGACATCCTCTTTGAAGGTTCTCTTCCAAAAAGCAAAGAGAATGAAAAGAAGGAGGGAAATTCCGGTTACCAGAAAAGCGGGCCAAAAGTCAACGGCAATCAGGAAGATAAGAATGAGAATCATTAGGAAATAATGAAGGAAAAGGCTTTTCTTTTCTTCTTCCAAATCCCTCTTCTGCTTCTGGAAGGCGATATAGCTAACCAGAAAAACAAAGATAAAAGAAAGATAAATTGTTATCTGTTCAATCGAACCGCCGATGGTATTGAAAGCGGAAAGAGACATTATCCCCGGCAAACCGGCATCTTTCAAAGCATTCCAAACTCCGAAAACGGATAAATAGCTTATTATGACCACAAATAAGGAAGACCAGAGAAAAATGTTGAGGATCTTCTTCAAGCTGATGGATTTTTTGTTTTTCTTTTCCACTTCGACGTTATTAGTCAAAAGAAAGTAAAAAACAACCAACCCTATAATCCCGGCCAAGTTGGGCCAGAAGCGCCCGTAGAAGCCGAAGAGAGTTGAGATTTTATCAAGGGAAAAGAAACTGCTTAGAATAAGGACGAACAAGAGAATGAAAACAAAAATATCCAGAGGGCTTTTTTTGAATTTTACCTTCTTATCCTCAAAAATCATTCTGGCCAGCCAGGCTAAAAAGCCCAAGCCGGTTAGAAAGAAAAGAAGATAAAGCTTATTGAAATCAAAAGCTTCGAAGGAAAAAGGAAGCCAGAACAAGGGAACAAGAAAAACTAAGAGATAGATTGACCATTTAACAACTTTTTGCCACATATCTTTTAATCAGAGTCTTGGAAAGCTAAAATCTTTGATTTTTGCTTTTTACGACTCTAACTATATTTTACCTAAATTGACTTTAAAATGCAAAACTTTACTGATCTATTTTTATTCCTTTCATTTTAATTTTATTGAATTTAATTGCCTTAGCCGAACTGGTAGCCACTCTAAACGACCAAGTGGTCGAAGTAGCCGTCAATGTTCCGCCATCAGTTGCCGTCACATACCAGGAATAGCTACTGCCGGGGGAAACTCCCTTTTGGCAGCTGGGACGACTTCCGCTGGAGCTGGTGGCTGAACAAGTGGTAGCTTCATCAACATAGAAATTAACCGTTAAGGTATCGCCGTCAGGATCCTCAACATAGACCGACAAGGTAGTGGTACTCTGGCTGGAAATAACAGCTCCGTCGGGCGGAGAAGGATAGCAGGGAGGATTGGGCTCTTGGTTGAAGGTGAAAGTCAAGAGATTGTCTTCGGCCGCCTGATAGTCGGCTTTAATCCAAGCATCACTTCTATTGGTACTGGAAATACGAAACTCATCAAGAGTACCTTGAAAAGGCATTCCGGCTTTATCAATTTCATTTCCCATAACAATATGCTGGGGGTCGGTGTTCCAGCTGAAGTTTGTAGTTGTCGCTACCGAATTATAGTCACGATAAAGAATGGTTCTGTTTTGATCATAAGTAACGGTAACATAATGCCAGGTTGCATCAAGAAAATTATTTCCGTCATAACCGGTGTTCCAGTCACTTGACCAACCCATTACCTTCCAACTACTGGAAAATCTTCCTGTATAAAAAGCTTCTCCTTCTTCAGTATCACCGAAACCGCCGACCATATCATCATATTGCCCTCCATCAGATTTAGATTTCAGCCAAGCGCTAATTGTTTTAATCACATCTCCCGAAGGAAGGCCGCTGGGACTGTCATTGGAAGCGCAGTCGGCATCGGGATAATCGTCTCCGTCTAAAAAATCGGCATTACCGATTTTACCATCAGTAGTATCTTCGTCGCCGTCATACTCACAGTGATATTGAGTGTTATCCAAATGATTATTATTAGAGGTAGAATCCTTTCGACTGTCAGTGGCTCTACCGGACTCGCTCAAATGATAAACCGCTTTGAAATAATCGTCCCAAACTTCGGGCCGGGAATTAACAGCAGCCACATAATCGCTATTATCGCTTTGACTATTCTCGTAATAAAGATAGATATCGGTGTCAGTAGAGCTGGAGATACTGAAAGTTGAGGTCGAAACCCATAAGACGGCTTCTTCGGTAGTAGTGCTCCACTTTTCCTTTTCAACATATATCTGGCTGACTCCATCCGATTTGGTTACCGCTATTTTCTGCCAATTGGCCCCCACTTCATCAAAAATTCTGGTAGTATCATCATTATTCTGGCCGCTGGAACTGCTTATAAATATCGGAACCGGGAAATGAGTCAGATCTTCGTCAATCTGATCCTTGTCTATTGTTATCTTAACTCTGTTCTCCCAGCCGGAGAGCCAAGCGCTGTTATAGGCAAAGGCAGTTTGGTTATTAAACTCAAAACGGAGGGTGTGATTGCCCGGCTTTAAGGTGTAATGGACTACCTTGGCTATTTCATCACAGGACCAATCGGGATAATAGATAACATCGTCTTTTAGAATCCGGGGTTTTCTAATTTCATTTCCGCAGCTCAAGGAAACAAATTGGTCGTCTTTAATGGTATCTTCATCATCGGGAACAATTCTTAAATCGGACTTGCCCAAAGTGGTGAAACTAACCTCCCAATTCTCCCCTTTCTGGGGATGGGAGTGGAGATTGAGAATATTTATCTCTATTGTCGGATCGAGAATAATGGGATATTGATGGCTTCTCAGCCAATCGGGATTGGGAGTCAAAACCAAATATCCATTATCTTTTAAGGAAACCTCTACTTCCTTGGCCGGGCTTCTTTCTCCCCTCTTGTCAATCATAAAGGGAGCGGGAATGGTAAATATTTTTTTAAGGGAATTCTTTTCTCCCTTGGGATAAAAATTAATATTTCCTTCCTTGTCTTTTTCCAAATCATATTCCTCGAGATTGATTTTGTAAATAAACTTCTCGGGATGGTTGGGCCCCTTCAAAATCAAGGACTCTTTCAGTTTATGCTCCATCTTTTCCTGTTTGACATCAACGCCGCTATAGGCCTCGATGTATTTAATAATGTTTTTTCCTTCTTTAACCGCTTTTGAGGACTTAGCTGAAACCGGTTCAATGGAAAGAGTCCTTCCTAAAGATTCAAATACCAAAGGATGATTGTAGTTCTCGGGAATCTTAATGCTGACCAAATCCATAATTTCCAAATAATTGTCTTTGGGAATCCTGATTAAAAAGGTTGAGAACAACAAAACAACTCCAATTAAGAAGAGGAATCCTATAATTTTAATTTTAAAATTGGCCATGTATATAATGTAAGGGGTTATTCCCTCCTCTTTTGGCTGAACTTTTCCCAGGCCTTGTAAAGATGGAAGATTTTTCTCCGATTCCGGACATATTTTCTGATTAATTCTTCCATTAGAACCCTTTCCACTTTATCGGAATAAATATCCCTCACTTGCTCCAGATAAACCACCATTTTATTGGAGTCGGTCATGGCTTGATCCAAGAGTTTCAATCCGCTGTCTTCCTTGTCAAATCTGGCCGAGTGGGCTTCGGCAATCAAACGGGGTATCCTTAAGGAACATTTGGTCATTTCTTCTTTTGATTGATATCCCTTTTCTTCTATAATGGGCAGTATTTTTTTAGAGAAAGCGACTGCTCCCTCCAATGATTTTTGATAAACTTCCAGATCCCGAAAGGTTCTTACCGGTTTTCGGGGCCTAAACCTTGTTTTTCGGTAATAAGTCATAATCTTTTTCCAGCCAGTGACAGATTCCCCGGCAGTCCTCCCTGGCCAAGGGGGGATTTTCCCGGTTGACAATCTCCCGGCTTTTATTTAATAATTCTTCGACTTTTTTCAAATTCTTTTCCACTTTTAAATAGTGAATATCAAAACTCAGTTTAAACTTATTGTAATTGTCCAGTTTCTCCCTGGGCTGGCAATAAATCAAAGAAAGATCGGAAACCGGTTCCAAGCCGTATTTCTCAGCCAAAAGGGCATAGCTGTTCAATTGAATTTCGTACATGGGAAATAATTCATCTTGGCGATCGGTGAATTTAGCCGTCTTATAATCAACTATGTGATAACTTCCTTCCCCTGTTTCAAAGATATTATCCGGCCGACCGGTCAATACCCAATCACTTTCTTTAAAAGGAAATTTAAAGAGAATGTCTTTTTCCACTTTTTTAATGTTTTTTATCTCCAACCAGTCAGGCAGTTTTCCTTCCTTTTTAAAGCTTTCCTCGACGCTTCTTTTGGTTAGAGCGTCCAAACTGCTGAAAATACTGGGGAAAATACCGGGCACCTTGCCTAAATTTCTTTCTATCCAGAAACAACGGGGACAAAAATCAACTAAGGCTAAGCGACCTAAATCCTTGGCGCTAATCACTTTTAATTTATTATTTTTCATTTACTTTTTTGTTATCTTAAGCCTTCCCTGGTTCCGGGAAACTCTCGGTTGATTTTCTCTTAAGCGGTAAACTACATGAAGGGGGAAGAATTCAAAGTAATGATTTTGGTCAAACCAGGCACATTTAAAATTATAGAGCCTTAAGCCGGTTAAGCGGCTCATAGCCAAGGCATAAAGAGTAAGCTGAACAATGGGTTTTTCCTTCTCGGCCCCCGGCTTATAGTCCAAAATGTGGATTATTCCGTTGCGCATTTGAATTAAATCAATGTGGCCGGTTAAATTGTCTTCAATTTCTAAAGGAATTTCAAAATCAAGCTGGCTTTCCATGTGATCCAGGTCATCCTGAAGAAGATAAACGGGAACTTCGGTGGCTACCGTTACCGAGTCATTGTAGATAAAAAACTTTTGAATTTCTTCATGGCGAAACTTATTTTCCTTAACCGCCTGAAGAACCAAACGAGCCAAACGATTGGCAAAATTATGCTTCTCTATTATTTTAACTCTTCCCAGGTTGGAAAAATTAACTTTGGTTTGGGAAATCCGCTGGCCCCGGCGGAAAAAGTGATGAGGGCATTCTTCAAACATAGCTTCCAAAAACTCCTTTAAGGGAGCTAATTTGTGATGCTTTAACTCTTCTTGAATCAAAAGAGTCAGTTTGGAATGATGAATTCTAAACTTATAGATCTGGCGGTGATAAAGGCTGATGTTGGAAACAATTTGACTGGGAGAATGGAGCTTGGAACCAAATTTTCTCAGCCGGCTGTAGCGACAGAGAGAACTGAATTCTTTAACCCAATTGGAAATGGTATTCGGCTTGGCTAAAATACCGAATTTTTCCTTGATTATCCGGGAAGTGTCTTCCAGGGTATAGCCCAGATTATAAATACTTAAGCTGTCTAAAATAAGTCTGAGGGGATAGTGCTTGCCTTTAACTGTCTGGGGAGTGAAAGTCCGAGCGCATTCTTTACAAAGATAGAGCTGGACAATTTCATACTTTTTCTTCCGTTTGCCTCTCTTGACAATCTCCCGGCTTTGGCAATAAGGACAACGCTCAGCTTTTTGGGGAGCGTATTTTTTAACTATCTCTTTCTGGCTAAAAGCTTGTTTTTTTTCCTTCTTAAAGATTTTAGAAATTGATTTTTTTAACATATTTATCTCTTAACTTTGTCCCCCTTTTTTCTCACGAGTTTTGAAGAAATCAGGGTTCCAAGGGCTAACTGTGAGATATTATTTTGTTTTTTTGAAAAATATTTAATAAATAATTTCTCGTAAAAGATATTATTCTTCCATTGGATTACTGCTTGTTGAATTGGTTGTTGTTGAACAACCTTCATCAATTTCTCCATCACAGTTATTGTCTAATCCGTCACAGATCTCTTTTTCGGGTTCTATTGAATCTTGGCAAGCTCCCCACTCTCCGGCCTGGCAAGTCTGACTACCCAACTGGCAAATTCCCAAATTGGAAGAACCGCATTCTCTAATTAAGTTTTCATCGACTTCCCCGTTACAATTATTATCCTGATTATCGCAAACCTCTTCGGCCTGGGGATTTATCAAGGAATTATTGTCATCACAGTCATCTTTATTCTCAAGATAACCAAGCGGCTGCTGACAGCTGGAGGTAGCTTGTCGGGGGTTCCCAAAGCCGTCTCCGTCGCTATCCCTGTAAAATTCTTTCGGGGAACATTCTTCAACAACATCCTGAGAGTTGGTAGCTTCGCTGGTGGTGCTTTCCGGAGCAAGATTTTCCGTAGTCGTGCTTTCCTCAGTTAAATTAGGGCTGGTTGTTGCTTCAGTGGTTGTGCTTTCCTCAATTATGGTATTATCACTTTCATTGGAATCCGTTGGTTCTTGAGGTTGAGAGGGAGAATCATTGGATCCGGGATAAATTTCAGGGTCGGAATCATCGGAATCATCGCCATTAGTCACCCATTTGATTGACTTGGAAGTGCAAGACCTAACAGAATTATTTCTGTCTCCGAAGCCATCTCCATCGGCATCATAATAGTAAAGAGGACACTGGCCTTCCTGAGGATTATCACAAGAACCTTTTCTTTTCTGCCAAGTTCCATTCTCTATCCAAACACAGTAGGTTTCACCGGTTGCCTTATCAAGGGTTTGGAATTCATTGGCTACGACTCTTTCAGCTTCCAGTTCCTTCACTTTCAAATAGCCATTCTCTGTCACAATCAGGCCAAGATCAAAGAGATTGCTTCTTAAATTCTCAGGGCTAATATCAACAATCCGGCCTTGGTCATCTTCTTTAACGGTAAGCTCATCGACTTCTTGGGCCAGCTCCTTTAAACCGGCAGCGATATAGGAAATGTAATTGTAAAGGTTAACTGACTTGCCATCGGAGGCAATAATCTCTTCCGGGGCTTCTTCGGTTATTATTCCCAGTTCCCTCCGATTAAGGGTTCCGGTGGCGTTCTTAAGATTATACTGGGTTACTTTAACTCTTTCTTTAATCTTTTTCAAGATCGATTGATAATCTTCTTTGGTCAAATAGGTAATATCCTCTTTGTAATCCCTGGAGGAATAAACGGCCCAGCCATCGGCAATGGCTTCTCCCAATCCCCTTCCAATGGTTAGGGCGTGATTGGGGCTGGTTGTCCCAATGCCAACATTCATATTTTCATCAATAGTCAGTAAAGTTTCTTTAAACTGGTTTTTTAAATAAAGAGCTTGAGTTGGCGAAGAATCAGGAGCCTCGGTGAAGCGAAAGTCATTGCTAAAGAGAATATCTCCGACGCTGGTAGTGGCGCTATAGAGAGTATTCCAGCGCATATTAGCCGAACCAAGGTTATCGGTATTATCAGCTCCGGGTAAAACTTCATTGCCAGCTGGATCTATAATAATGGCTCCGGCATTATTGGAAATGGTACTGGTTCCCGTTCCCCCAACTTCGAGTTTGGCAGAGGGACTCGTCGTCCCGATGCCGACGTTGCCATCGTTATCAATCACAACCTTATTCCCTTCATCACTCTCAAAACGAGCTACTTCACTATCACTTTCCTGTTCTACGTGAAATAAGCCATTTGGCCCCGTCGTCCCGATGCCGACGTTGCCATATCTTGATATATACATTCTTGTATCAGGAGATCCCTCCCCGTCATTTGTTTGAAAACCCATATTACTGTTTGTATCAACAAAAATTGTTGCATCATCATTAGCTCCTGTTGGATCAAATTTAAGTGTCGGCGTGCTTGTTAATCTTAAATTAATATTTCCAACAACATCTAAAGTCTCGCTTGGACTCTCCGTCCCGATGCCGACGTTGCCGTTCATTATCCCTAACTCTCCGTCACCATTTACACTCATTTCAACATAGCTATCGGTATCATAAGACAATCTTAAATCATTATTAGTGCCGTAGATGTCTAATTGGGCATTTGGACTCGTCGTCCCGATGCCGACGTTGCCTCGGACAATAGAAACACCTCTTGGAAAGTTTTGTGTGTCAAAAAATATTGCCGCTCCTCTATTAGAATTTACACCTATTGTCTGCGAACCAACTGTCCCAAGCGAAGACAAAGAAGCGTCTGGATAAACTGTTCTCTGCATACCCCTAATCACAGGAGTTCCATCTCTATCATCAACGGCGAAAATTCCTTGATTTTGATTTATATAAATATCACCGCCAACAACATCAAGTTTTTGCAATGGCTCCGTCGTCCCGATGCCGACGTTGCCATCGTTTTTGACAGTCATTCTTGCTCGAGGCGTGCTTG
>CAYPCL010000025.1:0-8110 GCA_964409215.1 uncultured Candidatus Saccharibacteria bacterium
AACTGCTGTTATAGTTTTTTCTTTCATTTTAATCACTCCTTTCTTTATTATTAAATTATTTAAGAACTTCTTAAATTATACACCATAATTTGTAAAAGTCAATGTTTCGGGGCAATCTACACACATATTGCGCTTTTCTACTAATCTAAGAGCATATGAAAATTATACTTAAACCAACAATTGAAGGAAGGTAAAAATATTCATATTCAAAAAAAATTTTCAATTTAATTGAATTTTGTATTCTCTAAGCACGAATCTATAATTATTTTATTAAAAAAGGGCAAAGAACATTTTATTCTTTACCCTTGGGGAATTTATAGAGGATAGTTTTCACTATCACTCATAAATTCCTCGAACCTTTTCGCGCTTCTTTCAGCGCGAAAGATTCCTGCTATCACTACCGCATATCCCGCGATAGCTATAATTGTTAATAACATTATACGACCTCCTTTTTTATTTAATGTTCTACCTACATTATAGCAAATTATTTTAGTTTGTCAAGGGGTTTCCCTGACAAAATTTCTTTCTTTACTATAATGTACTGCTTGTATTATAGCAAATTATTTTAGTTTGTCAAGGGCTTAAACCCTGCTTCTTGTTTGTGTTATAATGTATAATTGATTATAATTAAGCTATGAGATTTAAGATACCCAAATTCCTGGAAAGAGAAACGAGATTGTTCAATCTGATCACCTTTAAACAGCTGGCTATAATAGGAATAACGGGAATGGCCCTCCTTATTCTTTATTACGTCCTGCCCAGAGGAGCTTTTTTCTTAATTGCTTTTATTACAATAATCGCTGTCTTCAGCCTCCTTTTCATAAAAATTGAAGGAATTGTCCTCTCCAGGTTAATCGGCCAGTTCTTCAGCTATTTTATAGGAAGTAAAAAATACTTTTGGCAGAAGAGAGAGGAAAAAAGACCTTTTCGCTTGGTTAAAAAAATAGAAGAAGCCCCCGAAGAAAAAGAAGATGAAGCCGAATTAAAAATGTCCCCGAAAAGCAAGCTGAGAAATTTGGCTTCCAAAATAGACATCGGTTAAATTATGTTTAATTCCAACTCCCAACAATTTCTAAAATTCGCTCAAATTAAGGAAGGAGTGGTTATCTTGAAAAATAAGGCTCTTCGGGGCGTCTTGATGATTTCTTCGGTCAACTTCGCCTTAAAATCGGACGAAGAACAGAAAGCCATAATCGGTCAGTTCCAGAGGTTTTTGAATTCTCTGGATTTTTCCTGCCAGATTATAGTCCAGTCAAGGAAACTGAACATCACCGGCTATTTTGAAAAACTGAAAAAACTGGAAAAGAAGCAGACTAATGAGCTTTTAAAAGTTCAAGTTAAGGAATATCGAAAATTTGTGGAAAATTTACTGGAAGAAAAAACTATAATGAGAAAAGAATTCTTAGTAGTTGTTCCCTTCACTTTTAATGAAGCAATGGGAGTGAGCGGCGGTTTGATTAAAAGTATTACCGGCAAATCGAAAGATCCTTTCGCTGGACTGGGTGAAAAGAATTTTAGGAGATGCCGGGACCAATTAAGGCAGAGGATGGAATTTGTAGCTGTCGGTTTAAGAAGATGTGGTTTGACTGCTGTTCCTTTGACTACTCCGGAGTTAATTGAACTTTACTGGAGCCTTTACCATCCTCAGGAATCGGAATTCGGCTACTATCCCGAAATCCTGCCGGAACTTTTGAAATAATATGAAAATACCCTTTTTAAAAAACATTTTAAAAAAAGACGGAAAGATTAAAGGGGTGGAAATAGATCAGCCTGATATTTCGGCGGGCGACATTGTCGCTCCCTCCTCAATAGAGATAAGGCAGGGGAGTATTAAATTGGGAGAGAAGCTTTCTAAAAGCTTTTTTGTTTTTTCTTATCCCCGTTATCTTTCTACCGGCTGGATTTCCCCCATAGTTAATATACCTCACCAGATGGATCTTTCTTTTCATATCCACCCGATTAATTCCGGAGAAATTCTCAAACAATTAAGGAAGAAAATAACCGAGGTTCAGGCGGAGATTATGGAAAGGGAGGAAAAAGGGCTAATTAGAGACCCCACTCTGGAAACCGCCTATAAAGATATTGAAGAATTAAGAGACTCTCTTCAAACAGCCAGAGAAAAGGTTTTTCGGGTTGGCCTTTATATAACCATTTACGGAAGTTCCAAAAAACAACTGCGAAAAATAGAAACCAGCCTCCGCTCCATATTTGAATCAAGATTAATTTATTTGAAGCCGGCTCTTTTGAGACAGGAAAAGGGTTTTAATTCCACTTCTCCTTACGGACTGGACAATCTTTTAGTCCACACTCCAATGAACACTCTTCCTCTTTCCAGCATATTCCCCTTTATTTCCCCGGACTTAAGCGCTAATGAAGGCATTCTTTACGGTATTAACCAGCACAACAACTCTTTGGTTCTCTTTGATAGATTTACTTTGGAAAACGCCAATTCGGTTATCTTCGCCAAATCGGGAAGCGGAAAATCCTATTTCTGTAAAGTGGAAATATTAAGATATTTAATGCAAGGAGTGGATTCCATAATTATAGACCCGGAGAACGAGTACAAGTTTTTATCAGATGCCGTTGACGGCTCTTTCTTTAATATTTCTTTAAACTCCGAACACCACCTTAACCCTTTTGATTTGCCTCAGCCCCGGGAAAACGAAGAAGCCGAGGATATTCTCCGTTCCAACATTATTAATTTAGTCGGCCTTTTTAGAATAATGCTGGGAGGGCTTTCTTCGGAAGAAGATGCCATTATTGACCGGGCTTTGACCGAAACTTATGCCATTAAAGATATTACTCCCGACTCCGATCCCAAGACCTGGCCGGAGAAAACACCTTTAATGACCGATTTTCAGAGGGTTCTTGAAGGCATGGAAGGAGCGGAATCTTTAGTGGAGAGAACGGCTAAATTTACCGAAGGAAGTTATGCCAACTTTTTCAATAAACCTTCCAATGTTTCCATGGATAAGAAACTGGTTATTTTCGGAACCCGGGATATGGAAGATGAGCTCCGCCCTATGGCCATGTTTATAATCCTCCGCTACATTTGGAGCAGCATCAGAGCGGAAACGAAGAAAAGAATCCTTTTAATTGATGAAGCTTGGTGGATAATGCAGTCGGCAGACGGAGCTTCATTTCTTTTCGGCCTCTGTAAGAGAGCCAGAAAATATTGGCTAGGGGTAACAACCATTACCCAGGATGTGGGAGACTTTATGAAATCGGAATACGGTCGTCCGATAATTACCAACTCCTCCCTCCAATTCTTAATGAAGCAGTCGCCGGCTACTATTGATTTTGTCCAAAAAACCTTCAATCTAACCGACCAGGAAAAATATCTCCTTTTGGAATGCGATGTCGGAGAGGGAGTTTTTGTCGCCGGCCGGAAAAGAGTCTCCCTTAAAGTGGTGGCTTCCTACGCCGAGGACCAAATCGTCACCTCCTCTCCCGAAGAAGTGAAAAAGATAAAAGAAAAGAAAAAAAGGTTGGAAAGAGAAAGGTTGGAAGAATAAATTATGGAAGAAACCCCTCCTAAAGGAATACTGGAAGACCCTTTGGGGCTGATAATGCTTATCTTCGCTTTGGCTGTTGATGTCGGAGAATTGTTTGTTGACTCGGTAGCCCTGGGACTTGGTTCAATTCTCCAGGCTATTCCGGTTGTCGGGAATTTTCTGGGAATAGTTATCGGGGTGGGCAGTGAATCCATTTCCGTAATGATTGATTTGGTTGCCATTGTTTTCATCGGACTCTGGATGATTACTAAGGGAAACTTGAGCTTGCCCCGAAAAAAGGCAGGGGGAATAAAAATAACTAAATGGGCCAAGAGGCTGAAATGGCTCCGGCCGGTAGCAATGATAATAGAAGTTATTCCTTTTTTGGGAGCCCTTCCTCTTTGGACCATAGCCGTTTATTCGGAAATTAAACATGGGAAATAAAGGGATAAAAAAACTTTTTCTTTTAATATTGATTTTTTTCTTTCTCTTTCAAGCAGTTCCGGTTTTGGCTATGGAGATAAACTGGCCTGAAATTCCGGGAACTTTGCCGCCCCAAGAAATATCAACTAAGCCCCAGGATGAGCAATTGCCCTTGTTGGCCAAATATGCTACCCGACTCGCCTATATCATAGCTATAGCCGTAGTAATAACAATTATAATTTACTCGGGTTTAACCTATATTATCTCTTGGGGGAGCCCGATTGTAAAATTAACTGCCAGAAAAAGAATTCAGCAGTCTTTGTTGGGGCTTTTAATTATTGTTTGCTCCTACCTGCTTCTTTCAACCATAAATCCCCAGTTATTGAGATTTAGGGCTGAAAAACCAAAAGAGGAACCCCGGCTCGGCATAACTCTTCCCCAGCCCGAAGACGAGATTACTTTTTACCAAGTAACCGCCGGGAGTAATATAGAGCAGGTTCTCGGCGAGTTGAATGAAACCGAAGCCAAAGCGGAATTGAAAGAAAAAACCATCCTTGCTTTAAACGAACTCGACCCCAATAGGGAAGAAGTACATGAAGGGGAAAGACCTTTTTTAAGGACTTACGGAATAGTTTCGGAAATGGTGGCCGTTTTGGAGGAGATAGCGGAAAAAACGGAAAAATGCAAATGCGGAAAAACAGAATATGAGGTAGCCTGGGACGGCCTTAAGGGAAAATGTACAACCAAAGACAGTAATGAATGTTCCGATATTTGCGATCAATGCGGTTGTGAGCCGGAAGAAATTCTGGATGAAATTAAAAAATTAAGAGACAAATTTGCTTCTTCCACCGCTCAGCTATACGCCCAGAGACCGATATTTTCCAATGAACAAATTAGCAAAATAGAAGATACTTTGAGCTTAAATGTGGGCAATTATCTGGCTTCAACTTTTTCCGGAGTTACTTTTCAGGAAAGTTTTATGAGATTGAAAGAATCCCTGGAAGCCCAGGGCTATAAGGTTAATCTGGAAAGGCCCAAACAATTGCCGGAAAACAAAATAATAACTATGAGTCCTCCCGCTCTGGACCCCTTTTCCTTTTTTGCCCTTAAAAGTGGCCCCCCCGATTTAGTCAACCAGAGAGTAGCCGAAGACAATCAAGAACAATTTAAAGAAAGTCAGAGAATGAGCTTATTTTCCGTTCTCACTCAATTAAGCTTGGAAGAAATTGAGGCGATGATCAGTGGCTGCCTTGTTTCGGCCTTTGGCCGGGAGGAAATCGGTTTTAACGTAGAAGGATTGGCCGAATTAATCCAAAAAAGCCTCCAAAGGGGACTGGCTGATTATGTGACGGTAAACATTGAAGGAAAAAGCGGGGAAATAAGCAACAATTTTATCAAAGGATTTTCTCAGGACGTTAAAGGAAGAGTGGAAACAAAATCATCAAACAAGGAAGCGGAATGCTTAACGGATTGCGGCAGTTTAACCGGGTCGGAACTAACAAAGTGCCAAACCAGCTGCCGGCAATCCATCCCCCCTCATTGGCTTTCTGACGCTGTCAGCAAGTTCTTTACCCAGAATATAAAAGACAAATTGCCCGAAGAAATAAAAAAGACCTTGGATGAAAAATTAAGAGAAGCCATTTTCAGTGCTTCAACCAATGAATTCATAGACACCGATATGGTTAACCTCCTTGACAATGTAATGGAGGGAGCCCTAACTAAAACTTTAAATGAACAAATTCCTTTTATCCAGGAAAACCTCCAAAAGAAAATTCCCCAAGTGATGAGCGAATTGGGTTTGGATTTAATCCTTTCTCCTTTGGAGGAAATAGATGTTTTTCTCCATAATAATTTAAAAAACTTTAAAAAGAGGCTGGACCGGGAAATCGCCGATTTGGTGGAAGCGCTGGTAGCCGAGCTGACTAAGCCGGTTGAAGATTTACTTGGAGGCTATAAGTCAAGGCATCCCGAGCTTTATCAGGAAGAGGCCGGCAGAGAAGATTGTAGAATTAGTGAATATGAAGGCTGGTACTGGGACGGCAATCAATGTAAGAAGGTAAGCTTGGATAAAATTAACACTTGGGAAAATTGGAAAAGCTTCTGTCAGGAATATCTTTTTAACTTTGACTGCTGGAGTAACAATAATTGGGAGGACTACTGCGAAGTAGCCGGTTTCTGCTATAACAGGAAAATTCCCGATGAAGGGCCGGCTGAACCGGTTTGTGAAAAATGCTCCAGCGATTATTGGATTAGTCTTAATGATTTTAAATTGGATTCCCGCCAGATTTTAAGAGGTTTGATTGATTTTGCCGGAAGCTTCGTAATGGCTTTTGCCGAAACCGCCACTTATACCTTGACTCAATATGCCATAGTCTGGGTGGAAGATGAAATCATAGCTCCCTTGGAGCCCTATTTGACCCAACTGGCTGATTTTCAGGAAAACCTCCACGAGATTCTCAACGCTTCGGTCAAAGACCTTCTTCCTCCTCAATTGGTCAGCTACTTGACCAGTAGTATCGAACAAATAATAGGCAAACTCTGTAATGAAGGAGAAGTAAAAATATATTCTGAAACAATAACCGTGGATCCGGGGCTTCAGAAAAAAGCCTGCAACCTCAATGAGGAACTGCATAAAAATTTGGCTGATAAGCTAGCTGAAACTTGTAATGATAGTGATGAGAGTTTAGGTTGCCAGATATCCAATGCTTTGAGCGATACCGTTTTAAATAATCTTAGAAAAGCCCTCTGCCCAAACAGCAACGGAACAAACAAGGCTTGTATCTTGGATTTCCTAAATAAAAGTCCGGCCCAGCTTATTTTCCCCAGCTTGGGCAACCAAGTAAACGATATTATAAAGGGAACGCCTAAGGATATTATCTGTAGTAATTTATCGGTCCAAAAATTAGACGATACCTGTCGAAGCATTCAGGATAAGAACATAGGTATCCTTCCTTACCACAATGAAAACAGCCAGCAGTGGAAGGATTTAAGTGACGGCCAAAAAGCCTATTGCTATTTTTACTGGTACGGCTGCAATAATCCACTGGAAAATTGGAATACGGGAATAGGGATAATTGTTGAATATTTTGTTGAGGAATTCTGCGAAGAAGTGGAGGAAGAATGCGGAACCGACTACGGGAGCTGTCCTAATGATGACTGGCAGAAGAAAGCCGACTTCTGCGAGAAAATAAAAGAAGACACTATCGCTTTCACTCTCTTTGAACTGGGAATCAGGGAAAACTACGGCTACTTTAATTCCAGCAACTCCGAAGAAGAGATTGAAGCTTATCAGTGGTTCCTTGTCCTCTTCGGCAATAAAGTCCTTAACCCTCTTGACCAGTTTGCCAAAGAAAGAGACCTCCAGGAATACTGGAAGAGCGGTCCCCGAATAGAAGCTCTGAATGCCAATGATTTAAACGATCTTCCTGTTTATAGGTCTAATCCTGGCGATTTCGCTAAATCGTTTGTCAGTTGGTTTAATGGAAGAAATGCGACCCTAGAGCAGATTATAACTTCCTACCAGCTCGGCATTATGAAGGAATTCAGGGGAGACAACTACAGCCAGGAGAACTTTCTGGGCAAAACAATCAGAGGATTTTTGGAAGAGGGATTCTGTTACAAGATAAATAAAGATTTTAACAAAGATTATCCCGATTGGACCATAGAAAAAATAAAGGCCGGACTCGATACCGGCGGACCTCGATATTCCATAGAATATTTAACCAGGCCGACCGATTCAAAAGCTTTGGAGGAACTTATTAAAACAAGCGAGGTTCCGGAAAACAGAAAAACACCCTATATCAGCTGTTGGGCAGGTGGACAAAGCCCGGAGCATATTTTCGGGCTGGATAGGCAATTGGTCCGCTATATTCATCCTTTCGGCTATCAAATAATGTTTGACCTCATTAAGGATAAATTATCAAACGAAGAAAGGCCTGTTTTTCTCAATCAATTACTGGATCTTCTTTATTCCCGGCCCTCAACCATTTTAAATCAATTGGCCGGAAAATTAAGAGCCGAGGGTAAAACCGAGCAAGCCGAAGAAGCGGAAACCATTTATAATTTTATGACCAGAAAAATCTACAGCTACATACCTTCAAACAACACTATTGCCAGAATGATTTTCGGCAATTACCTTGACAGGCGCGCTTCTTGGGAAACCTGGAATGAGATAAGGGGAACTCTCTTAAAAA
>CAYPCL010000026.1:0-8073 GCA_964409215.1 uncultured Candidatus Saccharibacteria bacterium
TTCTTTTAGCTATTCTTAGACAAGAATCGGATATTGGCAAAAATGTCGGACAATGTTATCTAACAAATTTTGATACCGGTTTCGGAAAAGTTATTTACAACGGGCAGGTAGTTAGCAGGGTAATGAAGCCGACAAGAGATATAAATCCGTTTTTAAGCATAACCGAAGAATTAGGAAGAGATCCTCATGAAACACCAGTTTCCTGTCCTTTAAGTGTAGGTTATGGAGGAGCAATGGGTCCAGCTCAATTTATTCCGTCCACTTGGATTTTATACCGGGAAGAACTCGAAGGAATATTGAAAAGACCAGCTGATCCTTGGAAGATTAAAGACGCCTTTTTAGCTTCAGCCCTTTATTTGTCCAAATATGGAGCTAAATTTCAAACTAGAAATGGAGAATGGAAAGCGGCAATGATTTATTTCTCCGGTTCCACTACAAATTCCCATTTTTATTGGTATGCCAATCAAGTTTTGAATAAAGCGGCTGAAATTGAAAAAGAAATTCAACTTATAAGTTAGCTTTTTTGAATTTTTTAATTATCTTTCCCAAATCTCCGTTTAATATTTTTTCTATATTATGGAATTTCTTTCCTATTCTGTGGTCGCTAATCCGATCCTGGGGGAAATTATAGGTCCTTATTTTCTCGGCTCTCTGAGCTTCGCCGATTTGATCTCTTCTTTTGTCGCTTAATTTTCCTATTTTCTCCTCTTGTTTTTTCTGATAAAGCTTTGCTTTTAATATGCTCAGGGCGTTTTTTTTATTCTGTTCCAAGTTTCTTTGAGTTTGGGAGGAGACAACTAATCCCGAAGGCAGGTGGGTAATTCTAACAGCCGTCTGTCTCTTGTTGACATTTTGGCCTCCATGGCCTGAAGCTTTGAAAAAATCCATTTTAATATCCGAGTTTTTTAAATCTACCTCTATTTTAGAAGGTATTTTAAGAACGGCTACCGAAACCGTTGAAGTGTGAATACGGTTGCTTTTTTCCGTTTCCGGGACTCTCTGGACTCGATGGACCCCGGCTTCATATTTCATCTTTTCAAAAACTCCGTTCCCCCTGAGTTTAAGAGCAATTTGTTTTATTCCTTCCAATTCGGTTAGATTTTTATCCAAGGTTTTTATCTCCCAGCCCTCTGATTGGGCATACTTGGAATACATCCGAAAAAGATCTTTGGCAAAAAGAGCGGCTTCTTCACCGCCGGCTCCGGCTCTTATTTCTATAATTGTTGACTCCATATTCCCTTTATATAATGTAATTCTTGATTTTTCAATAGCTTTTGCTATAATCAAGCAGATATGAAGAAAGATATTCATCCAAAATATTATCATAAAACCAAAGTCCACTGCTCCTGCGGAGCGGATTTTGAAGTTGGTTCAACCAAAGAGCGTATCGAAACGGAAATTTGCTCCAATTGCCATCCTTTCTATACCGGAAAAAGCAAAGTAGTTGATACGGCCGGAAGAGTGGAGAAATTTAAGGAAAGGTTGAAGAAAAAGAAGAAATAACTATGGTTTCCAAGAAAGAAAAAACAATTAAAGAAATGAGCAAGAACGGCCTTCATTTGGGACATAGGGTTTCCAAGCTTCATCCCAGCATGAAAGATTACATTGTCGGTATAAAGAACAATGTCCATATAATAGATTTAAAGAAAACCGAAACTTGCCTCAAGGAAGCCCTTGATTTTGTTTCCGGACTTTTAAAAGAAGATGGAAATATCATCTTGGTTGGAACAAAAACTCCTCTCAGGCAAGTGGTAAGGGAAACAGCTGAAGAATCCAAGATACCTTATGTCACCGACAGGTGGATAGGAGGCACTTTTACCAATTTTAAGGAAATATCCAAGCGCATTGACTATTACAATAAATTATTGGAAGATAGAAAAGAGGGGAAAATGGAAGAACTTTCCAAAAAGGAAAGATCAAGAAAAGAAAAGGAATTTAAGGAGATGGAAAGCAAATTTGAAGGGATAAAGAATTTAAAAAAGGTCCCGGAAGCGGTTTTTATCTGCGACTTAGTGAAAGACGACACAGCCTTAAGAGAGGCGAAGCAAGAGGGAATTAAAGTTGTTGCCATTGTTGATACCAATGCCGACTACCGGGCAGTTGATTATCCGATTCCGGCTAACGACGATGCTATAACTTCAGTAAAATACATCCTTGATAAATTCAAGGAAAATATAATTAAGTCCCGAAAATAATTTAATCTCAGAACTAATCCGCGGTTATTTTTAAAAGAATTTTAAAGTTAATCGGGGCTTAGGAATTGAAATTTATGGCTTCCATTGATCAATTAAAAAAACTTCGCGGGGAAACGGGCATTTCAATGATGGAATGCAAAAAGGCTTTGGAAGAAGCCGGTGACGATGTTGAAAAAGCAAAAAAAATACTGCGGGAAAAAGGAACGGAAATGATAAAAGACAAAGAAGGACACTCCGCTTCCCAGGGAAGAATAATAAGCTATATTCATCATGACGATAAGTTGGGAGTTCTTTTGGAATTAAATTGTGAAACTGATTTTGTAGCTAAATCGGAAGAGTTTAAAAAATTAGGCCGGGAAATATGCCTTCAGATAGCCGCTGCCAAGCCTCTTTTTAAAAGAAGCGATGAAATACCGGAAGAGTTTCTGGACGGGGAGAAAAAGATATATAGGAAGCAGGTAGCCGATTCGGGCAAGCCCCAAGAGATAGTGGAGAAAATAGTTGAAGGAAAAATTAAGAAGTATAAAGAAGAAGTTTCCCTTATTTCCCAGCCCTGGGTTAAAGACAACAGCAAGACAATAGAGGATTTAATCAATGATTATGTTTCCAAAACAGGGGAGAAGATAAAGGTAGGTAATTTCTCCCGCTTTGAAATTTAATTATGTTCATTTTTATCATTAAAATTCTTTTCCTGGTTAGTCTTTTGGGAATGGCTCTTATAATTCTGACTAAGACGAATAAGTTAAGAAATTTAAATTTAACCGAAAGAGAACCTTCTCTTCTTGGTATTTTATCCTCCAGTTCCCGGGAAGTGAAAAAAGCTTCTTCCGGAACTAAAAATTTTATCAAAGAAGAAAGCTTGAAGTTTAAAAGATCTCTGAAAGGCGGTTTCAAGAAAAAAAAGAAGATTGATCTACCCAAAGATTACTGGGAGAAAATTCGCAGAGAATAAATTGGCCGGGCCGACTTAGCTCAGCGGTAGAGCAACTGTTTTGTAAACAGTAGGTCGTTGGTTCGAATCCGACAGTCGGCTTGTATTGACAAGACGATTTTTTTGTTTAGAATGGTTTTAAAGAGTTCTTTACAATTTAATTTATTTGAGTTGTTCCGCTCTATTCTTGTTTCATTTTTTTTGAGAGTTCGATCCTGGCTCAGGATGAACGTTGGCGACGTGGATAAGGCATGCAAGTCGAACGATCTTGGACTTTTGTCCGAGATAGTGGCAGATGGGTTAGTAACACGTAAATAATCTACCCCTCAGACTCGCATAACCTATTGAAAAATAGGCTAATTCGAGATGGTCCCGTATAACCTTCGGGTTTTTACGGGTAAAGATTTTTCACTGAGGGAGGAGTTTGCGTCCTATCAGCTTGTTGGTAAGGTAACGGCTTACCAAGGCTATGACGGGTAGGGGGCGTGAGAGCGTAATCCCCAACAAGGACACTGAAACACGGGTCCTACACCTACGGGTGGCAGCAGTCGAGAATCTTCCGCAATGGGCGAAAGCCTGACGGAGCGACGTCGCGTGCTTGAAGAAGCTCTTCGGAGTGTAAAAGGCTTTTCTTTAGGAAGAATTTCTTTTGAAATGACATTACTAAAGGAATAAGGGATGGCTAAACTCGTGCCAGAAGCCTCGGTAAAGCGAGTGTCCCAAACGTTATCCGGATTTACTGGGCGTAGAGAGTCTTAAGGCTTCTTTTCAGGTTCCTCGTTAAATTTTTAGCGCTTAACGTTAAAATTGCGGGGAAAACCGATTAGATAGAGGATGTTAGAGGTCAGCGGAATGCACGGTGTAGGGGTGAAATCCGTTGATATCGTGTAGAACACCAAAAGCGAAGGCAGCTGACTGGGGCATTCCTGACGCTGATTGACGAAAGTGTGGGTAGCGAAGCAGATTAGATACCTGCGTAGTCCACACTGTAAATTTTGGATGCTAACTGGTGGAAGTGTCGACCCTTTCACTGGGTAAAGCTAACGCGTTAAGCATCCCGCCTGGGAACTACAATCGCAAGATTAAAACTCAAAGGAATAGACGGGGGTTTACACAAGCGGTGGATCACGTGGCTTAATTCGATGACGAGCGAAGAACCTTACCAGGGCTTGACATGTTAGTGGAAACTCTAAAGAAATTTAGAGCCCCGCAAGGCCGCTAACACAGGTGTTGCATGGTTGTGATAACGACCCACTTGGAAGTAATTCTTTGTGAAAAACCAGCTCATAACGGTGGAACCCAAATTATCTTTTGATATAATGGAAGATAATGGGCAATACCGTGGGAAGTACAAACACTAACTTTTGTAATTTCTTTTCCTCTGAGGAAGATGCTTATATACTTGGCTTATGGTGTGCTGATAGTTATTGGTGGTCTAGTTCAATTGGACTAAGTAATACAGACATGAATTTAATCAATAGGTTTAGAATTTTTTTGGAAAGATTTTTTCCAAAGGATAGAATAAAATTCAATAGAAATCATCTCTTCGTGAATAGTAGACCATTATTAAGGGAATTTATTGATGCAAAAAGTAATTTAGATAAATTAAAAGGAAATAAAATTATTAAAGCATATTTCGCAGGAAGATTTGATGGTGACGGGTCAGTAAGCAAAGATTTGCGAAGTGATTGTCGAATTGTATATGGTAAGAGAAAAGAGGCTGAAATAGACAAAAAACTTCTTAAATTAATTGGTATTAATAAGATAAAAATTTATTATTACAAAAGCGCAAGAACTTTTTGTTTATATATTTCTCGCTATCAAGCAAGAAAATTTTTAAAAAGCACATTTTCTCACTCAATAAAATTGCAAAAGTTAGTGTTTGTACCCCGTAGAGACTTAACTCTCTAATTAGACAGTTTAATGATATAACTTATCATTATACGCTGGCTCCCTTAAGATGAGGGAGATGGTATAGTCCATACCGCAAGAAATTGTGGAATAATATGGTCGTCAGTAGGTGCCGTGAGGTGCTCCCTTAAATGGGGAAACCTGCGAAACCCTCGCCCTATGTTTTATTTGTCATAGGGGACTGCCGGCGACAAGCCGGAGGAAGGTGAGGATGACGCCAAATCAGCATGGCCCTTATGTCCTGGGCTGCACACGTGATACAATGGCCGGTACAATGGGTTGCTAAGTCGCAAGATGGAGCTAATCCTATCAAAGCCGGTCTCAGTCCGGATTGAGGTCTGCAATTCGACCTCATGAAGTTGGAATCGCTAGTAATCGCGGATCAGCTATGTCGCGATGAATACGTCACTGAACCTTGTACTCACCGCCTGTCACATCAGAAAAGTTGGGAGCACCCGAAGTTCGTATTTAATACGACCTAAGGTGAACTCAGTGATTAGGATGAAGTCATTAAAGCAATCTGCTTGTTGTGACCTTTAAAGAGTAATCTTTAAAGATAAACTTGGCTATATGCTGGAAAATCTGTGAATCTAGGGCTACTTGTGTTAAAATAATTAATATGAGTAAAAATGCTTCTAGTGCAGACAATCAGCAGGGAAGTTTCCATCAGAAATTGATGGATAACCCCTCAGAGACTACACGCCGAGCCCCTTTTTCTGGTAGAGATACAATAAAAGCATATCTTCTAGGTGCTTTGCATGATGGAACTTTAAATAAGGGTAAGAGATTTAGATTCTCACAGAAAGGAGATGAATGGCTGAAATTATTACAAACTTTATTCAAAAAGATTGGTTATAATTCATGGCTTTATAAAGAAGGAAAAGAAAGAGATGTCTATGTTTTAGAGACATTAGCAGATTTTTTAGAGATTGAATTTGATCCAAATAGTTTAACTGAGAGAAAAGAAAAAATCGCCTATGTTAAAGGTTTCTTCGATGCCGAAGGTGGTATTCCCCATGAAAGAAAAAGTAGGTTTTATATTCAATTATCTCAGAATAGTAAAGACAAATTAAGAAAAATTAAAATGATTCTTTATAATTCTGGTATAAATACCGGGGAAATCCATAATCCTAGTTCCAAGATAAATCCCAAATATTGGAGAATGTATATTTTATCTGAGTCACAATGGGATTTCATTAGAAAAATAGGAAGTTGGCATCCTAAAAAGATAGCAATTATTAGAAAAAGGGTGGTGATATAGTCCATGCCTTATAGCGATATAGGGAGAAACATGAACAAGGCACGGGTAGGGGAACCTGCTCGTAGATCATTTCTTTTGTTTATTTATTCGCTTTTTGCGAATAGGTCGATGGGTTAAAGGTTAGAATTCGGCCTTTAACTCTTTGAGCGGAACAACTTAAATAAATTAAATTGGTAAATACTCCTTTTAGAAGGAGTATTTTTAATTATTGATTTATAATTCTCCTTTTGCTATTATTGTAAATGTTGCGCGTGTAGCTCAGTTGGTTAGAGCGCGTCTCTGATAAAGACGAGGTCCCAAGTTCGAATCTTGGCACGCGCATATTTTATAAGGGCCTGTAGCTCAGTTGGCAGAGCGCCGGTGTTGCATACCGGAGGTCAGCGGTTCGAGGCCGCTCAGGTCCACCAAAGATGATTAGCCGCCTCGGCGCTTCGCCCGATTTTTTTACGGACAGAATATTGTTAAATTTAATAGTCGCCCTTGTCCCATCACTTCCGTGCGCGGGCGACACAAAAGAACTCCCTTGATTTTTGTTGCTAGAAAATAAAATATCTGGTATCATAATATTGAAAGTATAGTATACCATTTTTATACTATCACAAATTTGTGAAACTATGGCAACAGAAATAAACATCGGGGAAAATGTAAAGAAGTATCGGAATAAACAAGGTCTATCGCAAGAGGATTTTGCGAAGAAATCTGGCGTTAAATACACTACCCTGACAAAAATTGAGAGTAATGTAATAAAAAAGCCGTCCGTGCTTATTATGGCAAAATTAGCCAAGGCACTTGGCGTTTCAATTGAGGATTTAATCAAATAAAACTATGGCAAAAACAATAAAAATATTTTTAATTGATGGTGAACCAAACGGATTAAAAACCGCTGAGTTAGGTAATTGGGTGGGACAAGTGATTGTAATACCCAGAAACAAATTAAAAGAGATAAAACAGCGTCCAGAATGTAATAAACCTGCCGTATATTTCTTAATAGGAAAAGAAAGCGAAGAAGCACTTTTACAATCCGCTTATATTGGGGAAGCAGAAAATTTATGGAACAGATTATCTACTCATGATAGCTCAAAAGATTTTTGGCAAACCGTTATCGCATTTGTAAGTAAAGATAATAACTTAACAAAAGCCCATGTTCGTTATCTTGAAAGTAGATGTTTATCTTTGGCAAGTAAGGCAAAAAGATTTAATTTAGAAAACAGAACTGAATCTATCCTCCCATTGTTGTCTGAGGCCGACACGGCAGAAATAGAAGAATTTTTAGAAAATCTTAAACTTCTTCTTTTTGCTTTGGGTTATCCAATACTCCAAAAAGTTGTAACAAAAGAGCAAAAAAATATCTCCGACCCTATATTTGTATGCAAAGGCAAAGATGCGTCTGCGTCAGGGAGAATGACAAATGACGGCTTTATTGTGTATCAGGGGTCAACGGCGACAACTAACATCAGCAATGCTGTTATTGAGCGTAATCAAAAAGTGATAGATAAATTATTGGCTAATAAATATCTTGAGAAAAAAGATAGTAAATTATACCTTTTTGTTAAAGATTATATTTTTAATAGCCCCAGTGCGGCATCAGACATAATTTTAGGTAATTCAACGAGTGGCTGGAAAAAATGGAAAACAGAAAATGACAAAACACTAGAAGAGGTTTATAAAAACGATTAAATTTTATGCGATTTATCGGTTGTAAAGAGAATTTATTGGATTTTATAGAAACCTTTGTTAAACAAAAGGATATCAAGGGTAATGTTTTTTGCGACTTA
>CAYPCL010000027.1:0-7947 GCA_964409215.1 uncultured Candidatus Saccharibacteria bacterium
AAACTATTTTACTACTCTTTTCTTTTTGTCCGAAATGTGCGTTAATTAACTAAGTTTCAACAAGTTAAATGAAAAAGGCCGATTACTCTCTTTTCTTTTCTTAATTGATTGAAGATTTCCACTGCTTTATCCGTTTTTTCTTTAATCAATTCTATTCCCTTTTTTGCAGCAGCTTTTTCGGTTTCCTTTCCAATTTCCGCTATCCCGGATTTTCCGGTTCCAATGACAATTATTTCCGGTTCTCTTTGAAGAGCCCTTTTAATATCTTCGGCTCCAATGAAGTGGCTTTCCTTCCTTATCCAGCTTAAAATTTTTCCATCCCAATGAATTTCTAAATCTTCATTATAGCTTTCTCCGTTAACCTTTAAGGAGCCAAATTGGTAATCTTCGATTAATTTCATTTGTCGGGGAAAAACTTTTTTTCTATTTCTCCGATACCAGCCAAAATTATAATAACCAGAATAGTGGTTAAAATGGTAAAATAATACAATCCCAGGCCCACTCCTATTCCAATAGCTGAAACCGCCCAAAGGGCAGCCGCCGTAGTCAGGCCTTCTACCTGAAGCTTGTTGTAAATTATAATTCCGGAACCGAGAAAGCCGATTCCAATGGCCACCGCTTGGATAATTCTGGCCGGATCAACATAATTTCCCAAATGATCAAGATAAATGGCAATTATGGTAAAAAGGCAGGAACCCAGGGCGACCAAAGAAAAAGTCCTCAATCCCGCTTCCCTTTTCTGAAATTCCCTTTCCAAACCGATTAATCCTCCCAAAAGAGCTGATAAGAGAATTTGAAGCAAAGGTTCAAAATCCAAAACGCTAAAAATCATTTTTATAGCTTGTAAACCTTGTATCCTTCTCTAACTTTTTCTTTAACTTTCATTCCCACTTCGTCTCCTTTTTTGGCTTTTTCAACATTTTCATGCTCAACTTGCATTGATTTTATCTCCTGTTCAAAATCCGTATTCTCGCCTCCGACAATTCTAATTTTATCACCTACTTTCGCTCCTTCGCTAAACTTAATTACCGCTACTCCAATATTATCAAAGTAATGAGTAATTTCGCCTAAAAGTTTTCCTTCAATTTCTTCTGACATAATTATTATTTTTTTAAATTTAAGAAATGACCTTTTATAATCCTATTTTAACAAAAATTGCCGAAAAAGAAAAATCAAACTTTCTTCATAAGATGAAGGGTTAAATAAATAAAAGGAGTGTCAATTAAAGCAATAATGACTTTGACCGCCCATTGACCCAGAATCAAAGGCAGAACCGGAAAAACTCCGTAAAAGGCCAGGGTGATAAAAATAATAGAGTCAATAAGTTGGCTGACTACGGTTGAAAGATTATTTCTCAGCCAAAGGTGTTTTCCCTTGGTTTTTTTCTTTAAGAGATGAAAGGCCCAAACGTCATGATGCTGGGAAACAAGATAAGCGATAAAACCGGCTAGGGCTATTCTTGGAGTCAAACTGAGAACTTTAGAGAACATTTGGGAAATTTCCCGGGCATAGGGAGCCGGCTGCCAATTTACAACAATGTAGATTGAAAGAATAAAAACCAGATTTGAGAAAAAACCGGCCCAAACCGCTTTTCGGGTTATTGATTTCCCCCAGTTTTCCGAAATGATGTCGGTAATAAAAAACATTGAAGAAAAAACTATTACTCCAGCCGGGACTTCAAAGGGTCCGAAAACAACGATTTTATTGGCAAAAATATTAGCCATCACGGCTAAAGCGGAAACTAAAGCAACTGGATATAAAACTCCGTATTTTTTTCCCAAAATGCCGGAAACGGAACCGATAGCCAAGGTAATTAAAATCCAAATTATTATAATTAAAATACTCATAGATTTTCAAACCAGTTATCGGAAATATTTTTAACAGCTACTTTTAATTCTTATGCTCGGCCATATTTCCCCTTCTTTCCGAAGAAAAATCGTCAATAACAACAACTTCCTGCTTTAATTTCAAAAGTTCAGTTACTAAGTAAACCGGACTAAAGATCTTATTTTTCCCATAAATTTTTTGACCTTCATTCCCAAAATAGATAGAATGAAGCTGACACTTAATTATATCAAAAGATGTTGAATTTCAATAGTTCAATTGAAGAAATACCTAAAATAGGACCCGGCTTCCAGAAAAAATTAAAAAGAATGAACATTAAAACGGTTGAAGATCTTGTTTTTCATTTCCCTTACCGTTATGAGGATTTCTCTGAAATAAAACCGATTAATAAGGTCAAGACCGGAAAAGAAAGCTGTATAATAGGAATAATCAAGGAAATTAAAAATTCCCGGACCTGGAAGAAAAAAATGACCATCACCGAAGCAATAGTGGAAGATAAAAGCGGCCCCCTAAAAGTAGTTTGGTTTAATCAGTCCTATTTAATCAATATTCTTCGAAAAGGAAACCGGGTCTGTCTGGCCGGCAAGGTTTCTTTTGACAAAAACGGTTTCTATTTTTCCAATCCGGTTTTTGAAAAACTTTCCTCGGAAAACCAGGATTTCATCCATACCGGAAGAATAGTTCCCATTTATCCTGAAACTAAAGGAGTTTCCTCCCGCTGGCTCCGCTACATTATCTACCCCCTTCTGAAGGAAATAAAAAACAAATTGCCGGAAATGCTACCCGGGGAAATAATTTCCCAGAATAATCTTATGCCCTTGAAAAAGGCAATTCGGCAGATTCATTTTCCTGATTCCTTTTTAAAAGCAGAAAAAGCTAAAAAAAGATTTTCCTTTCAGGAGCTTTTCCTGATTGAGTTGACCGTCTTAAAGAAAAAAATGGAATTAAGCCGGGAAGAATCACCTTCAATTCCGATTAACTTGAAATTGATCAAAAAATTCGTCGATTCTCTTTCCTTTGATCTGACTGACGCCCAGAAGAAATGTATTTGGAGGATATTGAAGGACCTGGAGAAATCCCGTCCGATGTCCCGGCTTCTCCAGGGTGATGTCGGATCGGGAAAAACCCTGGTAGCCGTTGCTCCGGCTTTAAATGTGGTTAAAGAGAGCTGGCAAATGGCTTTTATGGCTCCTACTGAAATATTGGCCAAACAGCATTTTAAAGAAGTTTCCAAACTTCTTCAGCCTTTTAAAATTAGAATAGCTCTGCTGACCGGGAAACAGGATAAAATGAACTCTATTAAACTCCCCGGGGAAACTATAGAAATTTCCCGGAGAAAAGTTTTGGAAAATATAAAGAAGGGGGAGATTGATATCCTAATAGGAACCCATGCCTTAATTCAAGACAAGGTTAAATTCGGAAAATTGGCTTTTATTGTAGTTGACGAACAGCACCGATTCGGCATCAAGCAAAGAGCTTTATTGGCTAAGAATTCAAAAGAAAAGAAAATCCCCCATTTTCTTTCAATGACGGCCACTCCTATTCCCCGAAGTTTGGCTTTAACAATTTACGGCGATTTGGATATTTCAATCTTGGATGAAATGCCCAAAGGAAGGAAAAAAATAATAACAAAAATCATCCCTCCTAAAGAAAGGGCTGAAATCTATAACTTTATGAAAGAAAGAATAAAGAAAGGAGAACAAATTTTTGTAATCTGCCCCCGGATTGAAAGCAGTGAAGAAAAGGATTCGCCTTGGGGAAATGTCAAAGCAGTGGAAGAGGAATATGAAAAATTATCCAAAGAAATATTTCCTCAATTTAAAGTGGAAATGCTCCATGGAAAAATGAAAACCAAGGAAAAAGAGAAAAAAATGATAAAATTTAAAAACAAGAAAATTGATGTTTTGGTTTCCACTTCGGTGGTGGAGGTGGGAATTGACATTCCCAGGGCTACGATAATGGCTATTGAAGGAGTAGACCGCTTCGGTTTAGCCCAGCTTCATCAGTTTAGAGGAAGAGTCGGCCGATCCAATATTCAATCTTATTGTTTCCTTTTCAGCGATTCTCCCAGTTCCAAAACAAGAAAACGATTAAAAGCGATAACCGGAGCTGAGGACGGTTTTGAACTGGCGGAGAAAGATTTGAAAATCAGAGGGCCGGGCAGCTTAACCGGCTTAAAACAGTCGGGGCTTCCCGACCTGGCTATGGAAAAACTTCAAGATATGGAATTGGTGGAAAAAACCAGAGAATCGGCTCAAAAATTCCTGGAAGAAAACCCTCTTCTTAATAATTATCCCCTCTTAAAAAGGATTTCGGAGAAGATAAGCCGGGAAATACATTTGGAGTAAAAAGTTGCATTGCTTTAATTTAGACCTATAATTAATAAAAGATATGACTGGCACCCCAATAGAAATAATAATCTATACTTCCATATTTTTAGGCCTTTATTTCGCTATCCTGACTTTGGTTACCCTTTTTGAAAACAGGAAGAATCTCTATAAGAAGGAGGGAAACGATTATCCCAATATTTGTTTAATTGTTCCGGCTTATAACGAAGAAAAAACCATTGGAAAAACATTAAATTCCTTTTTAAAACTGGCTTATCCCAAAGATGAACTGGAAGTTATAGTTGTTGACGATGGAAGCCAAGACCGAACTTTTAAAATAGTTGATGACTTTCGAGAAAAAAACAAAAAGTTGAACTTAAAGGTTTTTAGAAAAAGAAACGGGGGAAAATACACTGCTCTTAACTTGGGCATCCAAAATACCAAAGCTGAATTAATTGGAACCGTTGACGCTGATTCCTATTTGGATTCTAAAGCTATAAAAAAAATAACCGCCTACTTTAAGGATCCGGAAATAAAAGCGGCTATTTCAACCATTAGAATGGACAGCAACAAAGGTATTTTGAGCGCTGTTCAAAATGCGGAATTTTTAATAGGCTCCGCTTTTATTAAAAAAGCTTTTTCTTTTTTGGGGGGAATAAATGTGGTTCCCGGTCCTCTCTCTGTTTTCAGAAAAGAGGTTTTCAAAGAAGTGGGTCTTTACAGGGATGGTTATAAGACTGAGGATTTGGAAATGGCTTTTCGGCTTCAAAAAAGAAACTTTAAAATCGCTCATGCCGTGGATGCAATAGTATATACCACTCCCTGTATTACTTTTAAGTCGCTTTTCAGGCAAAGATTGAGATGGCGAAGAGGTGTTCTCCTTAATCTTAAAGATTATCCCGAATTACTGAACCCTTTCAAGCACGGCCACTTGGCCCTTCTTCTTCTTTACGGATTATTCGGCTTCAGCGCCACTCTTTTTATTTCTTCTTATGCTATTTTTAAAATAATTAACTCGGCCTGGGGAAAATTCAACCATCTTTGGCTGGTTAATTTTGACTTCTCTCAGCTGTTAGCCAATATTAGCTTTTCCCTTCCCAATATCAAGCCGATTTTATTCCTGGGATTCTTTTCCCTCTTAGCTTTTATCAGCTATATCTTAATTGGAAAAAGAATAAGTTTTGAAAAAAGATCGGTTAAGAAAGATTCTTTTTGTTTTATAATCCTCTATAATTTTCTCAGCGCTCTCTGGTGGGTTTCGGCCGTTTACGCCGCTTTGTTTAAAAAAGATATTAATTGGTAACTATGAAGGAAAAGAAAATAAACTTTAAAAAACACCTCTTTGTTTTCATTACCGCTCTCTTTATTTTTGCCAGCGGTTTTATTTTAAGCGACCAGCTTTTTCAAAAAAAGTTGAATAAGATTATGGAAATGCAGGAAAATCTGAGAATTGATATTCTTTCTTCGGAAACTCAATTTTCCATCCTTAATCAGGTTTCCTGCGATAATTTAGATGAATCCATTTTAAATCAGGAACTTTACAATATATCAAAAGAATTAAACTCCATTGGCAATAGCCTTGGAGAGGAAAATCCCGATTTCCTGAGACTTAAAAAAATCTATTCAATTTTGGAAATAAAACATTGGCTTTTGCTCCAAAAGGCCTCTCAAGACTGTGATCTTGATATCACTTCCATAATCTATTTTTATGATAAAAAAAAGGAATGCCCAAAATGCTCCGATCAGGGTTATCTTCTCAGCTACTTTAGGAAAAAATATCCTTTTTTGAGGACTTATTCTTTTGATTATCAATTGGATCTTGCCCCAATTCAAACTCTTAAATCAATTTACAACCTTGAGAAGGAATTACCCATTATCATTGTTAACAACGATGTTTATTACGGTTTTAAAAACAAAGGGGAATTAGAAGAGATAATAGGAAAATATGTTGATTTAGAAGAAAGCACGACTACTGAGAGTACTATTAATGATTAAGTGCCTTTAATAATTTTAGTTATCTTCCGTTTCAAATTATAACCCTTACAGTGTTGAAGTATCCCATAATACGACTGGAGCGATTGTCTGAAAAAATCTTTAGATATTAGGTTCTGACCCAATTTTACTTTGTTTTCCTTGATTTTTCTAAACATTCGTTTCTTGGTTTTCGTTCTGAGTGTTATATAATAAGGCAGGATGACGTAGCCGAGAAAATCAACACCCTGACTGAATTTTCTGATTTCCACTTTCTGCGGATGCAGACTCAAACCCAGTTCCCTATTTAAGAAATCTTCAATTAAAACAACGAGACATTCAAGATGTTTCGGCTCTTGGTCAACAATCGCGAAGTCATCGGCATATCTAAAATAATATTTTATCTTTAATTGCTTTTTAATGAACCAATCAAATTTGTCTAAAAATATGTTAGCGAATATCTGCGAAGTTAAATTACCAATTGGTAATCCTTTTTTCTTCAAAAAACCTCCTTTAGCTCTCTCTCTCTCTCTGCGGAGAGTTTTCCACAGATGTGGAAAAACTTGATATAATTTGCCAAATCAACCACAGAAACTTAGGGTCCTTGACCCTGTTTTCTACCATTCCAAAAAGTTTCTGGTGAGACACACTGTCAAAGAATTTTTTAATATCGCATTTCAAAACACAAACAGACCGGGTGTAATTCTTACTCACTTTCCGCAAAACGTTAAACAGGTTCTTAATCGCTAAATGAGTACCTTTGCTATTCCTAGACGAATAAGAATGAAAAATAAAAGTAGGATTGAATATTTTATACAATTCCTTAAAAACAATATGATGAACTAATCTGTCTTTAACCTCGGCCTTATGGATTATTCTATGCTTAGGATCATAAATATGAAATTTGACATAAGAACTATGCTGGTAGATTTGATTAACTAATTCGTTATGAAGTTTAAAAATATTATCCTCTAAATATCGCTCAAATTCCATAACGTCATATTTTTTGGACTTGCCTTTCTTGAATTCGTTCCAGCAAGCTAAAATATTTTCCAAGCTAATTAAATTATCATAAACATTATGGATCATAAAAACAAAGATATCCCAATAATTAAAAACCTATATGAATTGTATAAAACATTTTATAACTATTCCGCTTTGTTTCCCAAAAAAGATAAACATACTTTAGGGACTAAGTGCGAAATGTATATTATTGCTACGCTTGAACTATTATTGGAAACCAGTTGCGCCTATAAAGATGAGAAACTGGCTTTAATTAAGAGAGCCAATACCAAATTTGATACTCTAAAGCTGTTTATCAGACTGCTAAAAGATTTGAATATTATTGATAGTAAGAAATATCTTGAACTGCAAAAACAAATTCAGGAAATTGGCAGAATGCTGGGTGGCTGGCAACGCTCGCTTAGCTAAACTACCTTGAAGATAATAACGAATAAAGACCTCTTCAAATGAGGTCCTTATTGATTTAGACACAACCCGAAGAACAAGAGACCGCCAGAATAGTTGTCGTTGGCATTGGCCAGGTTGTCCATGTTGTCGAAGTCAAGTTTGTCATCGTTGGCTTTGAAGTTGAGCGAATAGTTGGCGGACTGCCAGAATTTTGTCTTTTTCCGTCTATATCCACCGGGGAAATAGCTTAAAAAGTAATATTTCCCCTGTATTTTATTCGGCTCTTTATAGTTGAACCAGAGAAAAAGACAAGTAGTGCCTAAATTCTCGCGTACTCTTTTGCGATCCTGTTTGAACCGCAAAACTCTGACGCGTTGGTAGAAATTTAGGGTTT
>CAYPCL010000028.1:0-7546 GCA_964409215.1 uncultured Candidatus Saccharibacteria bacterium
TTAAACTATTTTACTACTCTTTTCTTTTTGTCCGAAATGTGCGTTAATTAACTAAATAAAAAACCCACTATTAACTAATGGGCTTTCTATTCTCAAAAGGGTCTTTATTGCTGTTGTGGTCCTTCCGGTCTTTCTGATTCTTCGGGCTTGCTTTCTTCTTGAGGAGAAGCAGTTGCTTCCGGTTCGGTTTTTTGAGGCATTTCACCTCCCTTCTTTTTGGATTTAGCGTACCAAATTATAAAGGCAATTACGGCAATTACCAATATAATCCAGAATAACCAATATAGAAATGACATATTTTATTGAAAATAATTGTTTGTAGTGACCTTTTTTAACTTCCGATTACATTTTAATTCAATAAATCAATTAAGTCAAATTGTAATTGTGGATAATTTAATTGATTCCAATATTTTGTATTCCGGTCCCCCTTTCTTAAGTTTGCTTTCCATTATTTCAATTGATTCAACTTTCAATTTCAAATCAATATCTTCGTCAATTTGAGGCCTCTCCTCGGGTTCAATTCTTTTCCATTGCCAGGTTTTGATTCTCCCCAAGGTTATATGGGGCGAGAAAGGCCTTCCTAAAGATCTTTTGAGAAACCCTTCTTTAAGAAATTCTTTTTCCATTTCTCCGGCTATTTTTATCAGTTCCGGTTTTTTCTCCACTTCCAGCCAGATTAGCCGGGGAAGAGCTTTGCCCGGAGGGCCGTAAGTTATTCTTTCAAGTTTTAAAGAAAAGGGTTTTTCGGCTATTTTGGAAATTGATTTTTTAATTTCTTCCATTGAGCTTTCCGAAGTTTGACCCAGAAAAAAGAGAGTTATGTGGAGATTCTCTTTCTCAACCCATTTAATCAATCCTCTCCTCTCTTCTTCGGGAAAAAGGCCTTGAATCTCTTTTTCTTTTTCTTCCAGTTTCTTTTTAATTTCTTCAGTTAAATTTATAGCCGTAAATATTCTCTTCATATTTTAAATTTTATCATAAATATTCAATTGACAAAAATAGATTATTAACTTAAATTTAAAGAAAGAGAGCCGAGTTCTCTAAAAAAGGTCTTGTCTTTTAATAAGGTAGGGCCTCTTTATTTTCCAGCTTCTTGTGCTAAAATTTAATTAGTGAAAAAATCGATTCTTTACAAAAGATTATCTGAGAACAAGGTTCAATGCCAGACCTGCAGTCATTACTGCATTCTGAAAGAAAATCAAAAAGGAATCTGCGGGGTTCGGGAAAACAAAAAAGGAAAGCTCTATTCCCTTAATTACGGAAAACTTGTTGCTCTCAATACGGATCCTATTGAGAAAAAACCCCTCTATCACTTTCTTCCCGGAACCCAGACTCTTTCAATGGCTGCTTCGGGCTGCAATTTTAAATGCTGGAGTTGCCAGAACTGGCAGATTTCCCAAGGTCCCTCGCTTTTCAACAAAATTGAAGGGAAAAACCTTTCTCCTGAAGAGATAGTGAAATTTGCCTTGAAAAACAAATTAGCCAGTATCTCCTATACCTATACCGAACCGACCATATTTTTAGAGTATGCTCTGGAAACAATGAAGTTGGCAAAAGGGTTAAAAAACATTTGGGTCAGTAATGGATTTTTCTCCAAGGAAACAGCCAAGTTAATTTTTCCCTATCTTGATGCGATTAATATAGATTTAAAAAGCTTTAATGATGATTTTTACAAAAAATACTGCGGGAGCAATTTAAAACCTGTTTTGGAAAATTTAAAAAGAATCAATGAAGAAAAAATCTGGTTGGAAATAACAACTTTGATTATTCCCGGTTTTAACGATTCTCAAGAAGAAATAAAAAAAATAGCCGAATTTATCAAAAAATTGGATCCGAAAATTCCCTGGCATATTTCTCGCTTTTCCGGCAGTATTTCCTGGAAATTTCAGAGTGTCCCCAATACTCCCCTTAAAACCCTTTATCAAGCTGAAGAAATAGGAAAAAAGGCCGGACTTAAAAATATTCATTTAGGCAATATATGAAATTCTCTTTGGAAAATAAAAGTAATCGGAATATTAATCTTCTTTTACGAAGAGCCGGTTATCGTTATCAGAAAAAAGAAGGCCGGGAATTAGTTTTTTTCCGTCCCTTGAGCCAGGAATATTATCCTCATTTTCACCTTTATCTTATTGAAGAGGAAGATAAACTTTTTCTCTCTCTTCATCTTGACCAAAAGAAACCCAGCTATAAGGGAAGTTCAGCTCACAGCGGCGAATACGAAGGAGAAATAGTTGAAAAAGAAGCTCAAAGAATAAAAGATTTATTCAATGATTAATCAAAAGATAGCCAAAATACTCTATCAAATAGAAGAGTTGCTGAGCATAAAGGGAGTGGCTTACAAGCCGAAAGCTTATCAGAAAGCAGCTCAAGCTGTGAAGAATATGGAAGAGGATATTAGTTCCATCTATAAGAAAGAAGGACTTAAGGGTTTGAAAAAAATATCGGGAGTGGGAAAAAGCATCGCCCAAAAGATTGAAGAATATCTTAAAAAAGGAAAAATAAAATACTATGAGGAATTAAAGGAAGAAACGGCAATCAGACAAATTATTACTCATTACTTTCAAACCAAGGGAATAAGCTTGGAGAAACTCAAAAAGGATTCCAAAAAAAGAAAAATAATCTATTCCCGATATACCAGACCGGCCAAACAGCTCCTGGAATTAGCCGGTTCGGTAGAAAAAGCCAAAAAAGCAATTGACAAAGTGGCTCAATGGGCTAAATCCCGGGATTTGGATTATACCATTGAAACAGTTTTTAAAAAATGGCTGGAACTGGATCGCCTGAAACCCAAAGAAATAATCAAGAAACCTTTCTTTCGGGGAGATCCCATGGTTTGGTCTCAAACCCGCCAAAGATGGTATGTTATTGATAAAACAGGAAGATGGCTGGAATTTGCCGGCAAGGAGGAAGAAATTGAATGGAAAGTGGTGAAATAAAAAAAAGCACACTTTAAATAAAAGTGCGCTTTTTAAAAAATTAAGATTTATTCCTCGTATAAGACAAACTCTCCGTTTCTAACTATTTTTATAAGCATGGGTTTCTGAACATCTCCATTCTCCGTAAAGTTTATCAGTCCGCTGGCCCCGTAATAATTCTGGCCTGTTTGATAAAGTTTTTCCCTGATGTCTTCCGGTTCTCCGCTACTTTTTTCCATTGCTTTTAAGAGTAGCATGGTTGCATCATAACTTTCGTAGGAAGCGAAAGCAAAAGGCTCTTTGTTAAATTTTTCTTTGTAAGCTAACTCAAACTCTTTATGCTCCTCATTTGTTGGAGTTTTAGCGAAAGGGAAAATCAAACCGTTAACAGCATCTCCACCAGTGGTTATTAAATCTTGAGTTCCGACTGCAGACTCAGTAGACATAAATGGCAAATTTATTTTCAATTCTTTTGCCTGTTTCATTAATAATCCCGTTTCGTTGGGAAATGCTTCCACCACAACAACATCAGCCTTTGAATCTTTTACTTTGGTTAATTGTCCTCTAAAGTCAGTATCTTTCATTTTAAAAGATTCTTCTAATACAATTTCAACATTTGAACCTTCAATCATATCTTTAAAATCTTGCCTTTGTTGAATGAAAGCGTCATTGGAGATATCACATAAAAGGGCAACTTTCCTGTGATTATTGTCTTTAATAAGATTGGCAATAGCTTTGCTTTTTTCTGAATCAGAGGCTATTGTTCTGAAAAGGAATTTAGTATCTGAGTTGATCACATCTCTTCCCGTAGCCGTTGGAGTAATTGTTACTATTTTCTTGTCTTCTATGAAATCTCTAACAGCCAGGGTTTCCGAAGTACAGACTGGACCGATAATTGCTTGAACTTTATCAACATTAATAAGTTTTTGGACGGCACTTACAGTATCAGCTATGATGCAACTTCGATTATCTTCAAAAATAATCTCTACTTTTTCGGATAACCCTATATCATCAACAGCCATAAGAATAGAGTTCTTCATTGATTCGCCGGCAACGGCAAAATCACCGCTCAAAGCGGTAACCACCCCTATTTTAATAGGTTTTTCAGCTTTATTTGGGACTAAAAGAATTAACCCAATTATGATAATTAAGAGAACTATTATTGGAACTATTATTTGTTTTTTCATACCAAGATTAATAATATAATTTTTAAGAAAATAATTCAATTATTTACCGCCGAAATAAATGTTCTTAATTTCAGGATTATTAAGTATTTCCTTACTTCCTTTTAAAGCTATTTTCCCGTTTTCCAGGATATAGATTCTGTCGGCGATTTTAGCCGCCTGTCTTGCGTTTTGTTCAACGATAATTGTGGTGATTCCCTCTTTGTTAATTTCTGACACTTTATTGAAAACTTTCTTCATTTTCTTCGGGGCTAGGCCCAAAGAGGGCTCGTCCAGAAGCAGAACTTTCGGATTTTGAATCAAAGCCCGGCCGATGGTCAACATCTGTTGTTCCCCTCCGGACAAATTTAAAGCAAGCTCTTTTTGTCTTTCCTTTAAGAAGGGAAATTTGTTAAAAACACCTTCTATGCCTTTTTCTATTAGTTGTTTGTCTTTCATTGTAAAAGCTCCTATTTCCAAGTTTTCTCTGACATTTAAATTGGAAAAAACTTGCCTTCCTTGGGGAACGTAAGATATTCCCCGACGGATTAGTTGATGGGTTGGAAGTCCGGTAATATCTTTCCCTTTAAAAATTACTTTTCCTGAATAAATCTGGCAGAGATTGAAGATTGATTTAAGCAAGGTTGACTTCCCTGCTCCGTTGGGGCCGATTAAAGCTACTATTTCTGCCGGTTCCGCTTCAAAATCAACTTCATGGAGAATTTCCATTCCGTTATAGCCGGATTTTAACTTTTCTATTTTAAGAATGGTATTATTTGACATAAATTGATGTTGAATCTTATTCGCCTAAATAAGCTTCAAGAACTCTGGGGTCGTTCTTTATTTCCTCCGGTTTTCCCTGGGCAATGACTCTCCCCTTCTCCATAACTATAACCCAATCAGAGACCTTTAAAGTGAAATTCATATCGTGCTCAATTAAAAGAATGGTTTCTCCTTTTTTCTTTAGTTCTCTCAATAATTCAGTGATTTCTATTCTTAACTTTGGATTAACTCCGGCTACCGGTTCGTCCAGCATTAGAAATTTATGAGGATTCAAAATTGCTCTTATCAATTCAATCAATCTCTTTTGACCATAGCTTAGCTCCCGGCTTAAAGTATTTTTGAACTTTCCCAGTTTAATTTTTTCCAACATTTCTTCTATTTTCTTTTCTTTTTCTTTTGATTCTTTCTGAGGTGAGATTAGATTTTTCCAGAATTTAGTATCTTCATTGTCAAAAGCAAGAAGAAGATTTTCTTTGACAGTCAGGTTTTTGAATAACTTTGTTTGCTGAAATAATCTTGAAATTCCCAAATTGGAAATATCTTCCGGCGATAATTTGTTTATTTGCCTGCCGTCAAAAATCATTTTGCCTGCCTCGGCTTTTAATAATCCTGAAACCAAATTAAAAACAGTTGACTTCCCTGCTCCGTTAGGGCCCATAAGAGCGGTAATGGTGCAGGGCTTGGCTTCAAACGAACAATCATTGACTGCTTTTACTCCTCCGAAATACTTCTTGAGATTAACTGTCTTTAACATGGTTTAATTTTATCCTAATTTGCTTAAAAACACAAAACCCTGAATGAATCAGGGCTTTAGAATTTATAGGATAAAACTATTCTGAAGGAATTGGCCGTTTTTAATCCGGATTAAATCGTAGTTTTTTCTATATTTGTTTAGATATATGTTTTTTCATCTATATTCCCAAAAAGAAAGCCTATTATCCCAGTTCTACCTTGCCATAGAATCCTTTTGGCCGGTAAACCAGGATTAGAAGTAAAATTAAAGCGTAAATAATCTGGCGCATTGGGCCGATAATTGAAGAAGGAAAACCAATGAACCTCAATGGTTCCGGCAGTAGGACCAGGATTATAGTGGCAATGACTGTTCCCTTGAGAGAAGCCAGGCCGCCGATGATGACGATACAGACTATTGGAATTAATTGCATTAAAGTGAAGGATGACGGATCAATAAAAGTAATATAACTGGCGTATAGAGAACCGGCGATGCCGGCAAAGAAAGCCGAAACTCCCATTGAAATTGATTTCATTTTAAAAGCATTTTTCCCTAAAACCCGGGTGGCCAGTTCATTGTCGCGGGTAGCCTGCAGAACCCTGCCGAAGGGCGAGACAGTCATTTTTCTGATTATTAGGTATGAAATTAAAGCGATAATTATGGTTAGAATTAAAAAAGCCGTGTTGTTTGAGAAGGCAATACCGAATATTTCCGGTCTGGGAATTCCCGGTAATCCCAAAGGTCCGCGAGTTAGCCCGGTCCAGTTTAAAGCCACCGCATAGATTACGAAAGAGAACCCGAGCGTAGCTAGGGCCAAATAGTCGCCCTTAAGCTTATTAGTCGGCAGACTTAAAAGGAACCCGAAAACCATAGCTATCAATCCTGCTAAAATGAAAGCTAGCCACCATGGCCAGCCGATTAATAAAAGTAGAGCCGAAGTGTAAGCTCCGATAGCGTAAAAGGCAATGTGGCCCAAGTTTAGAAGTCCGGAAAAACCAATTGTTAGTTGTAGAGATAGAGTTAGAATTAAATAGATTCCAACTAAAATTAAGAGATGGATTAAGTAGGCGGTAAACATAAAACTTGATTTATTTATACCACGAATTTGAGAAATTAAAAACCCCATTTTAATGAGGCTTTTAATTTTAGTTTCTGCTTTTATTTAATTAATATTGCTTCCCCATTCTCTATTTTAAATAGCTGACAGTTTGGATTATCATTATTCCCTTTTTCGTCAAAACCGTAAGTACCCACTGTTCCTTCATAAGGCTCCATTTCATAGAGATAATCCTTAATACAGGAAGTATCCACTTCTCCGCAGCTTTCAATAGCGTTTTTAATAATGAAAACACTATCATATCGAGCAGCCACTTCCCACTCACTGTAAGGGGCTCCATACTTTTCCTTGTACTCTGTAACAAACTCTTGAGCTTTTTGATTCTCAGGATTCAGAACCGGAGCATTGAAAAATACTGCTCCTTCCAAGACATCCGCCATCTCCTCAACAACACCGCCACTTCCTATTATATAATTGCCGTAAATTTGAGCTTCTATTCCCAATTCTTTGATTTGTTTAAGAAGTATTTCTGCTGGAACAGGACCTGTTCCCGGATTGAGAAAAATAGCATCGGGCTCAGCAGCTTTTATCTTTGTTAATTGAGTTCTAAGATCTTTCTCATTGGGAGCAAATATTTCATCAGCTACAATGTTTATACCCATTTTTTCTAATTCAGGGATAAAATCTTTTCTGATACCTTGAGAATAATCAGTATTTTCAGTAATCATAGCCAATTTCTTAAATTCAATAAATTTTGATAATAAAGGTTTGGCGCATTCCATATCATCTGTAACAATTCTAAAAATATATTCTCCCGCATCACTTATATCTGGACTAGTCGAAAAAGCCGAAAAAAGAATCACTTTATTTTCTTCTGTGACAGGAGCTGCTCCTAAAG
>CAYPCL010000029.1:0-7366 GCA_964409215.1 uncultured Candidatus Saccharibacteria bacterium
CGCGGGTTCGATTCCCGTCACTCGCTAAGATAACATTGCTCTTTTAAAACTGATTTTAGCGGTTATATTATTAAGATATGCCCCTTTAGCTTAGTGGCAAAGCAGTACTCTCGTAAAGTACCGACATCGGTTCGATTCCGGTAAGGGGCTTTTATTTCCCCTCAATTATAGTAAAATGATAAAAATGTTAACTGATTTAAAAGAAGAAACAAAAAAACTGGCTAAGGCCGTCAGTTCTTTAAAGGAGAATATAGAAGGTGATGAAGGAAAACTAAAAGAGCTCAGGGAGAAAATCAACCAACCCGATTTCTGGCAGAATCAGGAAGAAGCTCCTAAAATTCAACAGCAATTTTCCCAGCTGAAAGAAAATATTGATACTCTGAAGAATTTTGAAAGGGAATTGGAAGATTTGGAGAAATTAATTGATTTAGTGGAGGAAGATTCCAAAGAGGAGGAAAACTTGTGGTCCGACTTGAAGAAATTAAAGGAAAAAGTTGAAGAAAAATCCCGGGAAGTTTATCTTTCGGGAAAATACGATGCCAATTCGGCTATCTTAACCATCCAATCGGGAGCCGGGGGAAGAGATTCCGAAGATTGGGTCTCCCTTCTTTTAAGAATGTATCAGAGGTTTGCCGAAAGAAGGAATTTTAAAACCAAGATAATCCATCAGAAGTTCGGGGAAGGAGGAGGACCCGAGGGAAGAATCGGAATAAAGGAGGTTTCTTTGGAGATAAAGGGAAAATTCAGCTACGGACTTTTAAGAGGGGAAAATGGAATTCATCGTTTAGTCAGAATCTCGCCTTTTTCTTCCAAAGGCCTGAGACACACCTCTTTTGCCAAGGTGGAGGTCTTACCTGAAATAGGCCGAAAAACCGCCTCAGAGGTCAAAATAAGGCCGGAGGATTTGAGAATAGAGACCTTTCGGGCTTCCGGCCCCGGAGGCCAGTATGTCAACCGCCGGGAATCGGCTGTTAGAATAATTCACCTCCCAACCGGGATAAAAACGGAATCCCAAGCGGAAAGGTCCCAGGGAGCCAATCGAAGAACTGCCAAAAATGTTTTAATTTCCAAATTGATAAGGAAAAAAGAAAAAGAGAAAGAAGAGAAAATGGATAAAATAAAAGGGAAGAATGTTTCAGCTGAATTTGGAAATCAAATCCGTTCTTATGTTTTTCATCCTTATCAAATGATCAAGGATCACCGAACCGATGTTCAGTCTTCCAATATTGACTCGGTTTTGGACGGGGACTTAGATGATTTTATAAAAGAAGAAATAAAACTGTGATAAAATTCAAAGATGTTTCTAAAATATATTATTCCCGCCATAAAGCCATCCAGGCTCTTTTGAATGTTTCCTTTAATGTTGAAAAAGGAAGTTTTGTTACTGTTGTCGGAAAATCCGGAGCCGGCAAAAGCACTCTGGTCAAGCTTTTAATTGCCGAGCAGAGGCCGACCAAGGGGGATGTTTTATTCAAAGAAAGAAAAGTTCACAATATGGACAAGCAGAGCCTCCAGGATTTAAGAAGAACCATTGGAGTTGTTCATCAGGACTATAAGCTGATTGATTTTAAAAATGTCAGGGAAAATGTTAATTATGTTATGGAGGTGATCGGAGCCAGCAACGAGGATATTTCCAGGGATGTTCCCCAGGTTCTTGATATCGTCGGCCTTTCCGAGCGGGAAGACAATTTTCCCTATGAACTATCGGGGGGGGAAAAACAAAGATTGGCCATCGCCCGGGCTCTCTGCCACCGGCCGGAGATAATTGTTGCCGATGAGCCAACCGGCAATTTGGATATCTACAATACTTTTGAAATAATCAATCTTTTGAAAAAAATTCACAGACGGGGAACTACCGTTGTTTTAGCCACCCACAACAAGGATATCGTTGACAATTTGGAGCAGAGAGTTATAACTTTAGAGAAAGGAAAGCTGATAAACGACAGCGAAAAAGGCAAGTTTATACTTTAAAATATGCTGGAAAATTTAAAGAGAATTATAAAATTCGGTTTCCAGAGTTTCTCCCGCCACAAGGGGCTGTCCCTCCAGGTTATTTTTATTATGGTAATAGCCGTTTTTTCTTTAAGTTCCTTGCTCATCTTTGGAGAAGTCAGTTCTTTTTTAATCGGAGAAGCCCAAAGGAAAGTGGATGTTTCAGTTTACTTTAGCAAAGGAACGGCCGAGGAGGAAATCTTAAAAGTTAAAGAAGAGCTCTTTAAGTTTTCGGAGGATATAAGGGAAATAGAATATATTTCCCGAACCAAAGCCCGGGATAAGTTTCTTCAAAGGCACGGCGAAGATACTCTCTATCTTAAAGCCCTTGATAAAATAGGGGGGAACCCTTTTCTGGCTTCTTTGGACATTAAGGCCTCCAATCCCGGGGCTTATGCCCAGCTATCGGATTTTCTCAGCCAGGGTCCCTTTAAAGATTTAGTGGAGAAAGTTTCCTATTTTCAAAATGAAGAAGTAATTAATAAATTATTCAGTTTGACGGAAGGGATAAAAAAAGGAGGCTTGATTTTCAGCGGGGTTTTAATAGTTTTAGTTTTTCTAATTACCTTTAATACCATTAAGCTGACCATATTTGCCTTAAAGGATGAAATTTCAACTATGAAGCTGGTTGGAGCTTCCGATTGGTTTATAAAAGGACCCTTCCTGATCCAAGGGCTTCTTTACGGCTTGTTTTCTTTATTGATAGTTGATATTCTACTTTTATTAACTTTTGGTTTCTTGAGCGCCGATCTCAAGGAATGGTTGTTTGGCTTTGATCTGCTGAATTATTTTGGAAGTAATTTGCCTCTTTTAATATTATGGCAGATATTATTCAGTTTGATATTGGGAGGATTTTCTTCCTACTTAGCGGTTAGAAAGTACTTAAAAATTTAATTGCCGGGTCGTCTAACGGTAGGACGCCAGGTTCTGGCCCTGGTAATTTAGGTTCGAGTCCTAACCCGGCAGCCAGTTTGAGCGCGGTTTGAGAGACCGATCCGCCTCATCGCTTCAAATGAAAAGTTTTTAAAATGAAAAATTCCGAAACTTTATTTCATAAAGAATCTCATCTGAGATCATTGATAAAAGCTTTTATCTATCGATTTTTAGCAATGATCGGCACGGTCGTTTTAATTTGGCTTATTACCAAAGATACTAAACAGGCAATTTCAATTACAATTATTATCCAAGTTTTTTTGATAATTCTTTATTATTTTAATGAAAGAATATGGAATAAGATTAACTGGGGAAGGGAAAGACAAAAGGAATAATTCATTATTTGGTATTTCATTTATATAAAATCCCTGACCGAGACGGGTTGGCAAGACGGCTCAAAAAGTCCCAAATCATCCCTTAAAACCTCAGTACTAACAGCCATATAGAATGTTTTGAGTTTCGCCTGCGGCGACTGTTCTTACAATGCCTACCGAGCCAAAGAAACCATTAATGCTCTTGATGAGCGATTTTGCATTCACACCAAAACAGCCACTCACTTCCTCATTCGCGATCTGTGGGAAAAGCAAAAAGAGAAACAGGATTATGAATAAGAGGTGAACCAAACGGGAGAGTAGCGATATTCTCCCGTTATTTTTTCGCTTTTATAATAGCTATGCCTCGTTTAATAAACTCTTCAATATTTCGAGAGTCTTTGTATGTTTTTTGAAATTGTGGGAGATAATATCGATGGTCAGGATAAGGAACTACAAATTTCTGATTGATAATATGACAATATTGGGGAGATCCAAGCATAATAACATTAAATATCTCCGAAAGATCCCATAATTGGTCTTTCGATAAATGCTTTTTTTCTCTTTTTAATTTTTTCTCTACAAAATCAAAGAAAATAAAATGAAGAAGTTCATGGGTAATTGTATAAATAGCGTCAGCCATAAGTTTTTTATAGAAAAATTGGAAAGTTTTTGAATCTAAAAATCTAGGATTACAGTTAATTATAGAAGCGTAAGCGATATATTTTCCTTTAGGAAATTTAAAACCCCCAAAGAGATTTTCGGTTACAGTAATGTATTCTTTTTCTCGTTTGCGCCAGTATTGTCGTAGACGCCTCGTACAGTGTTGTATTATTCGTTTGTGAGTATAGTAGTAACGATCAAAATAAATACAAATGGTCTTTTTTCTTTGATATGCATCCTTCAATAGCCGAATTGACTCCAATTGGGGATGAGTTTTAATAATTCCTTTGCTAAAATCTATTCCTCCACCGTGCTCATTAAGAAATTTTTCGGCCATTTGCTTGTCCAACTTTTTATTTAAATAAAAGTGAAGTTTGTTCATGTTTGAATTATACTAAATTTTTTACCAGCTAACAATTTTCGAAAATATAAGACAAAATTTTCTGCGAGGTAAGTTATCGTTTTACAGCAACTGGCGGTGGGTCAGCGGAGGTTCTCAGATTTGATAAAATAATTTTAAAAGTTTATAGGTATTTTAAATCTACAGTTGTGATTACTGCCCCTGTTTTAATAGGGTTAGTTTTTATATTAAAAGCCCTGTTTAAAGTTTAGAATATAATTGTTTAAAGTTTAGTTGGAGTGTTTTTCAATAAATGGTAAAATGATTATATGAGCCGGAAGGTAAAATTTGAAAACTACAAATCATACCATGTTTTAAATAGGGGAATTGACGGCAATCCTGTTTTTTTGGATAAAGAAGATTACTATCGTTTTGTTTATCTTTGGTACGCCTGTAATCACGGCAGACCTAAAATTAATCTTTGGAGGAAGGATGTTGCTAAATTGGCTGACTCAATTCTCAAAGGGGAGGAGATGGACTTTTTAGAAGGGAAACATGATCCTATCGTCGGAGTTTCAACACTTTGTTTGATGCCCGATCACTTCCATTCGGTTATTCTTCAGAAGGTTGACAGGGGAGTATCCACCTTCTTTCAAAAATTGGGCACGGCCTATACCAAATACTTTAATTGGAAGTACAAGAAAAAGGGGAAACTCTTTCAGGGTCCTTTTAAGGTTGCTCCGATAAGGGATGTAAATTACCTCTTGAGAGTGTCTCGATACATCCACCTTAATCCTTTGGATGTCTTCCAGCCTCAATGGCGGGAAAAGGGGGTGAAGAATTGGGAGAAATCAATTAAATTTCTAATGAATTATCAGTTTTCCAGCTTGCCCGATTACTTAGGCATAAGGAATTCAAATTTGATAACCAATAAGGATTTGAACAATCTTTTTTTTGAGGGTTCGTCGGAGGAGAACGAAATAAATTATTTGGATTTTCTCATAGAATGGGAGAAAAAGGAACTGGAATCACTCAAACCCCTTATTTTAGAGTAATAATTTAAAGTTTCCACTCGCTATATACCCGATAAGGGTGTTTTTTTTAGTTTTTGGGGACTCATCTCTTCGGAAGTGGCGGATCCAAGAAATTGTTAATTTCATCAATCTTCTTTTGAGAGATATTACCGAAACCGGTTCCTTCGGAAAAATACCTTCCGATTCTTTCTTCCAGGGACTCAAGAAAGGATAACAGAAAAATATTGAACATAGAAGAAAATTTCTTGTGTTTCTGAAAGGCAATGTCATTGTCGGTTGCTAACAATGTTCCGGAAATAAGCAAGAAACTTTTTTTCATCAGCCGGCCGGTTTTTGTTTAGAAGAGTTTTTATTCTGAGATAAAGAATCTTTCTAACTAAAAGAACAGCTTCTGAACTTCGTATTTTAGATTTCTTCCAAATTGTGTTTTGACTATCTTTATATTTCCTTAAAGTTGCGTCGTGTTTCTTCAAACATGTTTTCTGATGAGCTTTTCCTGGATTATAGACTCCTTTCACAGGGTTTTCCGAGATTTCTCTTGAGATAGTGCTTTTGTTTCTCTTTAAAATATTTCCAATATTCCCAAGAGATAGATAGTGGATTGATGTTAATTCGCCGAATGTTACACTTCAAATCTGAATTTACAGCTTTTAGCCCCTTAATAAGGGGTTTTAGTTATCCGATAGGGGGTTAACCGATAGGGTTAATCTGGATTAGTTTTTACTTTTTTTATTAAAATTTTTTCTCTTGCTTAAAGTTTGAAAAATGGGCTATCCGATAGGTTTATCCGATAGTCTAAAGTTATCCACAAGCGGGCTATTGACAGCTATTTTCCCCTGTAAGATAATATAATAGTAATGTATATCATTAATATATAAAATGGCGGAAAACCAAGATACAAATAAATACATTTCTCTCCGGAAGGCAGCCAAAATGTGCAGCCATTCACAGGATTATTTAAGTTTGAGAGCCAGGCAGGGAAAATTAAGGGCTAAGAAGATCAAAAGGAATTGGTTTACCACTAAAGAATGGCTGGTTGAATATCTAGAGAAGGCGAAAAAGTATAATGACAGGATAAAGAAAAAAGAAAAGATTAGGAAAACACCGGAAAGTCAATATATTCCTCTCCGAGAAGCGACCAAAATATGCAATTATTCACATGATTATTTAAGCTTAAGAGCCAGACAAGGGAAATTAAAAGCTAATAAGATTGGGAGGAATTGGGTTACCACCAAGGAATGGCTGGTTGAGTATTTGGAGAAGGCGAAAAAGTATAATAATAAGATAAAGAAAAAAGAAAAGATTAGGAAAACACCGGAGGAGAAGATTAAGAAGGAAAGGAAGGAACCGAATAAATCCAAGCCATCACAAGCAAGGCCCAGGGCGCAAAAAGTCGCCGTCTGGGCCTTGACCTTTATTTTAATCGCCACCAGCGTTGCTTTTGGTTTTCCTCATTTGAAATCCCAAGCCGAAAGAGTTGTTGGGTTTTTAGCTGAGGATGACGAAAAGATAATTGCCGATATAAGAAAGTTTAGCGCTGATCTTCAGGAGGATGTTGTCAGCTATAGCGGAGATATTTCAGAAGGTTTGGAATTCTTTGCTGAGAACTTTGAAGAATACCTCGACAGGGATATCACCTTGGTCCGCAGTTTCTTTAGAAATGCTTTTAATGCTTCCAAAGATTTTGTTTTAAAAGCCAAAAATGCCTTGGTTAGATTGTTCTCTTCACCGGCCGAAAAAGGAAAGGATTTTGTTGAGAAGTCGGATGAGTTTAAAGAATCCCTTTCTCAGGAAAGAAAGGAGATTGGGAAAAATATCTTCGGTTTCTTTAAAACAATCTACCGAACCGCTTCAAACTCCTTAGTGGGCGCCTATAGATTTTTGGTCAGGCCCTGGACTCAGCCCAGCTTGGAAAATGAATTGGTGAAACAAATTCTTGAAGGGAGGGATGTTTCCCAAGAAGATTTCAATAATCTCAAAAAGGAAGTAAGTAAATTAAGAGAAGAGGGGATAGTGGCCAAGGAATTGGTTAAGGAAGTTAAAAAGGTGACTCAAATTAAGGAGATTAACGATATTACCAGAAAGATAGTTGA
>CAYPCL010000030.1:0-6832 GCA_964409215.1 uncultured Candidatus Saccharibacteria bacterium
GAGGTTAAAACCGGGAAAGATAATACTTTTGGAAAATTTAAGGTTTGACAAGGGAGAAGAAAAAAATAGCAAGAAATTTACCAAGAAGCTTTCTGCTTTGGGAGATTGCTACGTTAATGAAGCTTTTAGCGTTTCCCATCGCAGCCACTCTTCAATTGTCGGTCTTCCGGAAACAATGCCCCACTTTGCCGGACTGGATTTTGAAAAGGAATTGGATTCGCTTTCTAAAATAAATAATCCCAAGAGGCCTTTGACCATTGTTATCGGGGGAGCTAAAATTGCTTCAAAGATAAAAGGAATAAGGAGTCTTTTAGAGATTGCCGATCATATTATTATTGGAGGCTTGGTTGCCGATATTATTTTAAGAGTTAAGGGAATTCGGTTGGGAAAGCCTTGGCCCGACGAAGAAACAATTGAAAATATTAGAAAAATAGAAATTACCAATCCCAAAATTCATCTCCCGGTTGATGTTTTAGCTTCTCCGGAAGAGGGAGATAGCTATCTGAGGGAAAGCGCTTTGGGCAGTTTAATGAAAGAAGAAAAAACTTGTGATATAGGCGAAGAAACCATTAAAGCTTTTTCCGGTATTTTAAAGGAAAGTAAAACTATTTTTTGGGCCGGTCCGCTTGGTCTTTTTGAAGATAAAAGATTTTCCCGGGGAACCAGGGAAATAGCCGAAGTTATTGCCGATCAGCAGCATACTTTTAAAGTAGCCGGCGGGGGCGATACAATCAGGGCAATCAGGGATTTTGGCTTGGAAGAAAAGTTTTCCTTTATTTCTACAGCCGGAAGCGCTATGCTTAGATATCTTTCGGCTGAAGAGATGCCGGGATTGGAAGCTTTAAAGTAGTTTATGGCAGAGATAAAAAATTTAAGAAAGACAGCCCGGAAAATAAAGGAATCAATCGACCGGAATTTTGTTCTGGTTTCCGACGTTGACTTGGACGGCGTCACCTCCCTTATAATTCTGGAGGAAATCATTAAAAACTTAGGAGGGAAAATAAGTTTAAGCTATTTCCCCGACAGGAATAAAATCGGCTACGGAATTGAAGAAAAAACTCTTGAATATTTAAAGGATTTTGCTCCGGGGATTTTAATTTTCAGCGATTATGGAACGGCTGAGTTCGAGAAAATCAGAAAGTTTCAAAAAATGGGTTTTGAAGTTGTTATTATTGACCACCATGAACCTTTGAGAAAAATTCCCCCGGTGGATTTCTTGGTTAATCCCAAACAGCCGAGTGACCGTTATCCCTTTAAGTCTTTGGCTGCTTGCGGCCTTTGCTTCAAGCTGGCGGAAATTGCCTTGAAAGGGGATTTCAAGGGAAGAATGAAGAATAATCTTCTGGAATTGGCTGCTTTGGGGACTTTTGCCGACATGATGCCCCGGAAAGAGGATAATAAAGATATTATGGAAAAGGGACTGGAAATTATTCCTTTGAGCAGCCGGCCGGCTTTCCGGGTTTTTTTGAAAAAATTTCCCTTGTCCGAATATTCAATTAAGGAAGTTCTTCAAAAAATGGTCAGCGTTTCCCAAGTTAGTGAAATTAAAGACAACCTTGCCGAATCCTATCTTTTTTTATCGGCTTCCAGTTTGAAGGAAGCAGAGATAATCTTGGAAAGGCTTTTGGAGAAATCGGGAAAGAGAAAGAAAATAACGGCTGACTTGGTTGACCTTTTTTCTCAAAGAATAGAGGAAGACCAAAAATTTATTTTCCAGGGAAGCTCGGAAACACCTTTTTCTTTGACCGGCTCCCTGGCCAGCCGTCTTTCTTCAAAGTTCAAAAAACCGACCTTTATCTTCGGAGAAAAAGGAAAGAGGGCGGTGGGATCAATTAGAACGCCCAAGGAAATAAACAGCTTAGAAGCTTTAAAAAAATGTTCCCGGCTTTTTATCACTTTTGGAGGTCATCCTCAAGCTTCCGGCTTCACCATTGAAAGTAAAAATTTGGATAAATTAAAAAAGTGTTTGGAAAAATACTTTCAAAAAATATGAAAAAATTGGATATCTATATTGACGGCGGTTCCCGGGGAAATCCCGGACCTTCGGCTCTGGGAGCGGTTTTTTTTGAGGGAAAGAAAATTTTAAAGGAATACTCTCATTATCTGGGAAAAGCCAGCAATAACGAGGCTGAGTATCAGGCTCTTATCTTTGCTCTCAGGAAAGCTAAATCTTATTTCGGCAAAAAGAAAGTAAAGGACCTTCCGATTGAGATTTTTTCCGACTCCAAGCTCTTGGTTAAGCAAATGAAAGGGGAGTATAAGATAAAGAAGCCGAATATCCAGAAGCTTTTTATTGAAGCTTCTAATCTAAGGGTTGATTTTAAAAAACTGAAATTTACTTTGGTTTCCCGGGAAGAAAATAAAAGGGCTGACCGTTTGGTCAACCAGGAATTGGACAGCCAGCGAAAATTGTTTTAAAAAACCAGCAAACCAATAAGCCGAATTCTGTTGAAAACAGCCATTTATCTGGGACAAAGATTGCTCTTTGCCTCTAGCGAACCACTTATTGCCGATTTTTAAAGAAGATACAACGTTTCTATCTTCTTTTTTTAATCGGCTTTGTTCTTGCACCCAATAAGGATTTAGCCGTTTCACCCCAATTTTTCAATTGGGCTCATCCTCTGTGAGGATGCCCTTCTTTTTTCAAAGTCGGGCGTCTCTGTTCGCACCTCTATCCTTTCGGACGACGGGCGTTACCCGCTATTTTTTTAACTGAACCTTGGTTCAGTGGGTGTTCGGACTTTCCTCTTCTCTTGCGAGAAGCGGCTGTTCAGTTTGCTGGCCTTTTTATTCTACCTAAATTATTTTCTTTTGTCAATAGTTTCTTTATCCTAAAAATTTGTTAAGATAAATAGACATGATTGCTAAATTGCTTCACTCCAAAGCGAATAAAATCAGTCTGGCCGCCCTTATTTTAGGAGTTTCCGCTCTTTTAAGCAGAATTTTGGGTTTTTTCCGGGATAATTTTTTAGCTAACCTTCTCACTAAAACGGAAACGGATATTTATTTTACCGCTTTCAGGATTCCTGATTTTCTCTATGCCATTCTCATTACCGGAGGCATAATTGCCGCTTTTCTTCCGGTTTTTTCCGAAACCTTTAAGAATAACAGGGAAAAAGCCTGGGATTTGGCCAGCAATGTTCTTTCTGTTTTTTTGGGTTTTCTTTTGCTGATTTCTTTAATTTTGGCGATTTTTACTCCTCTTCTTCTTAAAGTGATTGCTCCCGGCTTTCAGGAGGTCCAGAGGGAAACCGCTGTCACCCTGACTAGAATAATGTTTTTAAGCCCTGTTCTTTTGGGGATCTCGGCGGTTTTCTCCGGAGTATTAAGGCATTTCAATCTGTTCTTGGCCACCGCTTTGGCTCCCATTTTCTACAATCTGGGGATTATCAGCGGAATTATATTTTTTAAAGATATTTTTGGCTTACCCGGGCTGGCCTGGGGCGTTATCCTGGGAGCCTTGCTTCATTTATTGGTTCAATTGCCCGCTCTTTTGAAATCGGGATTTTCCTTTAAGTTCTCTTTTGATTTTAAAAAGCCGGCTTTAAGAAAAATATTCTATTTAATGGCTCCGAGAACCGTCGGGGCAGCCGCTTATCAAATAAATTTAATTGTTATCACGGCCATTGCTTCAACTTTATCTTTCGGAGCGATAAGTATTTTTAATTTCGCCAATAACATCTATCACATTCCCATAGGCCTAATAGGCGTTTCCTTCGCCATTGCCGTTTTTCCTTTTTTGACTCGCAGTTACGCTAATATATCCCTTAATTTTAAAAGGGGCAAAGAGCAACTTCAAAACAAGTTTCAATCCACCTTCTCTAAAATTCTTTTCTTTATTGTTCCTGTCAGTTTTTTAATTTTTCTTCTCCGAGCCCATATTGTCAGAGTTATTTTAGGCACTTCTTTTCTAGGGGAGGGGCTCTTCGGCTGGCTTCAGACCCGATTGACGGCCGCTTCTCTCGGGGTTTTTTCCATCAGCTTGTTTGCCGCCGCTTTGATTCCCTTTTTAGCCCGGGTTTTCTTCGCTCTCCAGGATACCAAAACGCCGGTTAAAATTTCTCTGATTGCCATGCTTCTTAATATTTTATTCTGTTATTCCTTCGTTCGGCTTTTGAGTTTCCCCAATTTTTTCAATAACTTTATTGTTAATTTGCTCAAACTTGAAGGAATAGCCGATATTGCCGTTGTCGGCCTGCCCTTGGGTCTTTCCCTGGCTACCATTATTCAGTTTTTCCTTTTAACTTCTGCCTTGAAAGAAAGATTTAATTTTAAGAAGATTGCTTCCAGCTTTAAGAAAATCCTCCTTGCCTCCCTCCTAACCGCTTTTCTCTGCTATCTTTTTCTGAATTTGTCCGCTTTGATTTTCAACACCAGCCGGGTTTTGGGAATTTTTGGCCAAATGATAATCACTCTCTCTTTATCCGGTTTAAGTTATTTGTTTTTAGCTCATAAATTCGGCTTGGCTGAAATAAAAAGTATTTTAAGAAAAAAAAATGCTCGAAAAAATACGTAATTTTTCCATAATTTCCCATATTGACCACGGTAAATCAACTTTGGCTGATCGCTTTTTGGAGATAACCAAAGCTGTTGCCGGAAAGGACATGCACGAACAATATTTGGATTCCATGAGCTTGGAAAAAGAAAAGGGGATTACTATAAAAATGCATCCCGTAAGAATGTTTTATGGGGATTGTCTTTTGAATTTAATTGACACCCCCGGCCATGTTGATTTTTCCTATGAAATTTCCCGGGCTCTGGCCTGCGTCGAAGGAGCGGTTCTTCTGGTTGATGCCAGTAAGGGTATTCAAGCCCAGACTCTTTTTAATCTGGAAGAGGCCAAGAAACAGAATTTAAAAATTATCGGAGCAGTCAATAAAATTGATCTGCCCCAAGCCGAAGTTTCAAGAACTAGGAAGGAATTAGCCTCGGTTTTAAATCAAGAAGAATCGGAAATTCTCCTTCTTTCGGCTAAAACCGGCCAGGGAGCGGAAGAACTGCTAAAAGCGGTTATTGAAAAGATTCCTTCTCCCCGAGCTGGCGGAGAACTGGCTCAATCGCTGGTTTTTGACTCCCAATACGACCCCTTTTTCGGAGTAACGGCTTTTTTGAGAGTTTTTCAAGGTGAATTTAAAAAGGGGGACAAAGTTTATTTAATCAAGCAGAATTGCTCGGCCGAAGCCAAGGAAATCGGCGTTTTCACTCCTCAAATGAAATCAACCGGAAAGCTCAAGGAAGGAGAAATTGGCTATTTGAAGACGGGGATAAAAGAGCCGGGGAAAGTGAAGGTGGGAGATACTCTGGTTGATTATTCCCGGAGAGCCGATTCCCTGCCGGGCTATAAGGAGCCTCAGCCGATGCTCTATATCACTATTTACCCCAGGGATTCCCGGGATTTTGCCGATTTGGAAAAAACTTTGGAAAAACTGAAGCTCAACGATCCTTCTCTGGAATTCCAGCTTGAATCCAAAAATATTCTGGGCCAGGGTTTTAAAATAGGTTTCTTGGGTTCTCTCCAGGCCGAGATTATCCTTCGGAGAATCAGGGAGGAATTTGGCTTGGAAATAATTTCCACTTCGCCCCAGGTAATATTCAAAGTTATTTTAGAGGGGAAGGAAAAGGAAATATCTTCTCCCGAAAAATGGCCTGACCCAGCTAGAATTAAAGAAGCTCAAGAACCTTGGGTGGAAATTGAAATAATTGCTCCCAACAGCTATTTCAATTCAGTTTTCAAAGTTCTCCAAAATTTTCAATTTGATTTGATTTCCAGCCATAATCTGAGTTCAACAAAATCCCTTTTAAAAGTTGAAGCTCCCCTCAGAGAGATAATAAGCGGAAAATTTTATGATGCCATAAAGAGTTCCACTCAGGGCTACGCTTCTTTCAATTTTAAGCAAATCGGCTTTAAAAAAGAAGATTTAATCAAAGTTGATTTTTTAATAGCCGGAGAAAAGGAGAACTGCTTTTCCCGAATAGCCCCCCGAAGGAAGGCCTTTTCCGAAGCTAAAAAATTCCTCCGAAAATTGAAGGAAGTTATTCCCTCTCAACAATTTTCTTTGGCTCTCCAGGCGGCCGTCGGAGGGAAAATAATAGCCCGGGAGACAAAAAAAGCTTTAAGAAAAGACGTTACCGCCTCTCTTTACGGGGGCGATGTTACCCGGAAGAGAAAATTGCTGGAGATTCAAAAGAAAGGCAAGAAGAAGATGAAGGAAAAAGCCAAGGTCAATCTTCCTTCGGAAGTCTATTTCAAGCTATTGAAATATTAGGAAAAGTTTTTTTTAATAAAAAATAGGGCCGATTGTCCAGAGAATCATACTGATTACCAGAATGGCGACAATAATTATCCAAATCAATTTAAAAATTTTTAATCCTTTCATTATTTTCCATGTTATCATTTTTTTCCAACAATAAAAAGAAAACATTACTCCTTTTTGGAGCCGGTTTTCTATTTATCTTCTTTCTTTTTCTTAATTTTAAAATAATGGCCAAAAGAAGCTATTTGAACAAAAAAGTTTCAATTCTTCAGGAGGAAATTGATGATTTGGAAACTGAAAAAGAAGTTCTTTCCGGAAGAATAGGCCTGATCGGTCAAAAGGACTACTTGGAGAAGATGGCTCGGGAGGAATTCGGCTTGAAAAAAGAAGGGGAGAAGGTGATAGCTATGCTCTTGTTGGCCGGCCAGAAAAGCACTTCTTCCGAAAATGTTCCTCCCAAAAAGAGTTTTTGGCGGAAATTTCTGGATATTTTTAAATAGAGCGAGTGTAGTACAGTGGCAGTACATAACCTTCCCAAGGTTAAAACGCGGGTTCGATTCCCGTCACTCGCTAAGATA
>CAYPCL010000031.1:0-6776 GCA_964409215.1 uncultured Candidatus Saccharibacteria bacterium
ATTGACTGAGTATATCTTTCTGTTTATCCTTTTATAGGTTGATGGAGTTAATTTATAAAGACAGCCACTTTAAATAACCAATGCCAAATAACATTCCCTCAATAGGTCAGTTGGTCCTTGTAAGAAATCGACCAGCAAGGGTGACTGATGTTCAATCATACAATGGAGATCAGGGGGTTACCCATGCCGTTGAATTAAGGTATTGTGATGCCATGTGTTATCCAGAAACAGAATCCGTTATCTGGGAAAACGAAATCAATCCAAAGGTGATATCTAAACTTAACCTCCCAGACCTTTCCAGGCTTTCACTCAAACCGGATAATCCAGAAGTCTTCAACGCCTACCTTTTGGCTTTAAAATGGTCCAATCATTCCTCTCTTCATCAACAAGAAATTCCAGAAATTATTTCACCATGGTACAGTGCTATACAGGTTGAGGATTATCAGCTTTACCCTGTGATGAAATCAGCGCTTTCTCATCGGGTTTCTCTTCTTCTAGCCGATGATGTAGGCTTAGGAAAAACTATTCAAGCTGGGCTTATCATGTCCGAATTATTAAGGCGACGCAAAATCCGGAAAATTCTCATTATCACTCCTGCCTCCCTTCAAACTCAATGGCAAGAGGAAATGATAGAAAAATTCAACCTCGACTTCAGTATTATTAATCTCAACGAAACTAACCAAATTTACAAAGAAATGGGAATGGATGTTAATCCTTGGAAGGTGAGACAAAAAATCATTACATCCATGGATTATATTCGCCAACCGGATATTTTAGACCAATTCGAATCTTCTGCCGAAGCCCGCATGAAAGGGGATGCCCCTACTATGCCATGGGATCTATTGATTGTTGATGAAGCCCATAATATGGCTCCAGCGGGCTTTGGGCAAGAGTCTCAGCGTTATCTTATGCTTCAAAGAATAAGCAAATATTTTGAACATCGCTTGTTTCTTACCGCTACGCCTCATAATGGATATACGATGTCATTTACAACTCTTCTTTCACTTCTTGATCCTGTCCGATTTACACCGAAAGCAAAACTTGATGAAGAAGACCGCAAGTTAATAAATGAAGTTATGATCAGACGTCTTAAATCGGAACTAAATGAATCTTCCGAAACCCCTCGTTTCCCAGAGAGAGAGGTTATCAAAGTCGAAGTCAGCCTTAGTTCAAAAGAAATAGAATTATTTGATGCTCTGACTAATTACAGAACACATGCGCTTGATTTTCTCAATAGCAAGTCAAAACGGGAAAGAAATCTAGGTAAATTTCTTTTCTCTCTCTTAACGAAAAGATTGCTGTCTTCAAGTTATGCTTTTGCCAGGACCTGGTGGCAGCATGTAGAGGGTATGAGTCTTGATGAAGAAGTCGATATTGATTTGGTGGAACAGGTGCAAAAACGAGCTGAAGCCAATGTAACAGACGATGAAGAAAAACGGTCCCGTGAAGAAGATGCCGTTCGCTTTGGTGCCGCCTGGATGCGAATTTTTGGATCCCAAGTACCCACATTAAGTGCTGCTCAAGAACGAGTCAATCAAGCTTTGATCGATCTAGGCTGGTCACTGGAAGTCATGAAAATGCCAATAAATCAAATTTCTTCATTCCCTGATGATGGCCGTTGGGAAGCTTTTTATCATTGGCTAAATGATAACCTTATGAATTCAGATGGATTCCGGGATGACGAAAGAGTGATTCTTTTTACTGAATATTTGGACACCCTCATATATCTTCAAAAAAGATTCCAACAATCTGGCATAACCGAACCAGTTATGCAGATTCTATTTGGCGACAGCGCTAAAAGAAAAGAGCTAGGGACATCCCAAAAGTCGCTTCGTGACCTTATTAAAAGAGAATTCAATACTAAAGATTCTTCACTTCGTATTTTATTGGCCACTGATGTCGCTTCAGAAGGCCTTAATTTCCAATATTACTGCCGATATGTATTCCACCAGGATATCCCATGGAATCCCATGCGCCTGGAACAAAGAAATGGCCGTATAGACCGTCATAACCAATCCCGGAATGTTAAAATTTTTCACTATTTTACAGACCAGCAGGCAGATATGGAATTTTTGTCCAGAGTGGTAAAGAAAGTTAATCAAGTCAGAGAAGACTTAGGAAGTGTAGGACAGGTATTTGATGAGGCTTTTACTCGACAATTTTCGCGAGAAAGGAAATATGTTTCAGATAATGATTTAGATTTCAGAATAAGACAGATTAAAGAAGCTTCAAGTGAATATGGAGATACAAGAATAAAAGATAAGGATGAACCTACTCTTAATAAGAAAGCCCTTATTTACTATCAAAAATCTTGCCAAAATCTAGACCTCTGTCTAGATAATATTAATCGTTTGTTTCGGACCGGCCTTGAATTAGCTGGTTTTAAATATGAAGAAGAAAAAGGAATTTTTAGAATAAAATATATTCCGCCTGATTTCCAGCAACTGATCGATGAAGCTATTATAATCCAAACAGGCAAACTTAAGACTGCTCTCCCAAAACTTACTTTTGATGCCTCAATATTTGAAGAAACCATAGATGGAAGAACCATTTTCCGACCAAAAGAAGACACTTTGCTTCTAAGATTAAGTCATCCTTTTGTAAAAAGGATTTTATCATTTTTTGAGAAACAAATATGGACAACAGAATCTGAAAAAATACAAAAATGGACCATTTCAAAAAATCCTGCTCTAAAATTCCCAGTATTTTCGGTTTCATGTCTATTTCAGGCAACTAATAAACTGCGTGAGATCATAAGATCGGATATTTTAACCTATCACTTCCTCAGCGAAAATGGCCGTTTTCGACCAACAGCCTATAAAGAAGGGAATGAAACTAAATTGGATGACGAAGCTTTAAAAAAATATCGAATTGATATTGCAGAAAATTGGGAAGAACTAAAGGAAAATATTTTTGAACAAATAAATATTGATTTAAAGAAAAAAGAATCAGAACTTGAATCACAAAACACCAAATCTTTTAATAATTCCCTAAAACAAGAAAAACAAGCATTTGAAAACAGAAAAAAATACCTCAGGACCCAGAAGGGTCTCCGTTCTCTTAGAAAAAAACGGCGGGAGATTGAAGAGCAGGAAAGAAGAATGAGACAATCATCTCTTTTTCAGGAGGAAGAAGAGGATAGGGTCCGGCAACTTCGTGAAAGCAGATGGCAGCTTGAGGAGCATGAGCGTCGCATTGACAATATGATCGAATATGTTAATCGGGAGGAAAAACGAATGCTCAATCATATCCTTCCAAAAAGATTCTCTATCGCTAATGTAGACCTTCAGCCAATTGCGATAAAGATTATTGTTGGAGCCAATTGATGGAACCTTTTAGCTGGTGGGCGGAACTTACTCACCATGGAATTCTAATATCTGCTTCAGTCTTAAAGGAAAAATTTAAGGAAATAAAAATCAATTCTGATGATTGGAAACATAAGAGGCTTCGTGACCATTACAACAATTTTCTTGCAAAAGAAGAAAAACATAAATCGGGTGCCCATCCTATTTATGATTGGATAAATTATATATTTGAAGAATTCCTGGGGCATGATAGCAACCACTTGCTTAAGGGGCCAGAAATACCCCAAAAATATTCAGTACTCTCCAAATCAGGGCTGATGCTTAAACCAAAAAGAATTCTGTTAAATAAAAATAAAACTCCCTTACTTCTCGTTCAAACAGATCCATCTCCTCGATTAGGGATGTATCGGGGTCGCCGTTCTTATTCTCATTTCTTGGAACTTCTACGAAAAACAAATGTCAGCCTGGGGATTCTGACAAACGGACATCAGCTCCGACTTATCTATGCTGGCCTTGACCATGATGCATGGACCCAATGGCAATTTGATAATTGGTTTGAAGAAGGAGGCCTTCGCAGCCAGTTAATTGGATTCTTAACATTGTTATCTCCTCAAGTATTCAAAACAAAAGGGGATTCTTACCCTCTTTTAGAGGCCATTGAACTTTCACGGGAAAGGCAAGCCGATTTGGCTACGGTTTTAGGGGATCAAATAAGACAAGCAGTTGAAATATTAACTTCTTCTTTAGGTCAGAAAAGGCAAGTTGATACCGCCCTGTTTGATATAATTCAGATCAATCCCCGGACAAAATCTATTCTTACTGAAAAGGAAGTCCTTAATGCAATTTACCAAGCCGCAACCAGAATGGTCATGCGAATGGTTTTTCTCTTTTATGCTGAAGCAAAAAACCTTCTCCCCAAAGAAAACCCATTTTATGATGATTCTTATGGGGTTGAAGGGCTCTATTCCCAGCTCGCTAAGGCTTTTCAGCATTTGGGACAAAATGAATTAGAATCAAGATTTTATGGATGGCCACGATTCCTTGGTCTTTGTAAGATAGTTCATGACGGCTGTGAGCATGAAATTTCTCCAATCAAGCCTTACGGAGGAAGATTATTTCGACAAGGGGATGCTGATAGTCCAGATTCCATTTCAAGAGCTATGACTCTCTTTGAGAACACTAAACTTGCAAATGATTATGAGCTTTATTCCATACTTCGTCTTATAAAAATCGGCAAAACAAAAGTTAGACAAGGCCGTAGCTTCACTTGGGTATCAGGTCCTGTAGACTTTACACAACTCCGTACTGAATACATTGGAATCATGTACGAAGGTCTTTTAGACTATGAACTTAAAAGGGTGGAAAAGGACTCCTCAAAAATCATTTTGAATTTGGGTAATCAGCCCATTCTTCCTTTAGCTCTATTAGAACCGATGAATGATAAATCAATAATAAATCTCATTAATAAACTAAAAAAGGAAAAAACCATTTCCCAGAGCTTTGAAACTGAAGAATCTGGGCTTGATGAAGTCGAAGAAGAAGAGGAACAAATTCTAGCTGAAGATACTGAACAGACAGAAGAAAGCGAAAACACATATTATCAGAGAGCCCTCAAGTGGGCCATGAGAGCTGTTGAGGCTGGAAAACTTATAAAACCGCCAAAAAAAAGAAAAGGCCTTCTCTTCCGACAATATGAAGAAAATAAGTTATTAAAAGCAAAAAATCTTCTTTTAGAGGTTCTTGAACCTGGAGATATGTATCTTGTTCGATGGGGTGGTAATAGAAAAGGAACAGGCACCTTTTATACAAAACCTGCTCTTGCAGTTCCAACGACTCATCGGACATTGGAGCCACTGGTTTATGATTCAATAAATGAAAAAAAACAAGTTAAAACACCCAATGAAATTCTCAAGCTTAATATTTGTGATCCTTCCGTAGGATCAGGAACTTTCCTTGTTGCCGCATCAAGATATCTAACAGAAGCTTTATTTGAATCTCTGCTCACCCATGTTCTGAAAGACCGGGATGAAAATGGCAATGTTCTCAATATCCCCGCTGAAATCAAATTATCTGAGGATATATCCTTCCAACCTCCTCCAATAAAATCCTCGGAAGAGGGGTGGGAAGACCAGGTTAAAGCCAGGCTTAAAAGATTAATTGTGGAACATTGTATTTTCGGTGTTGATATCAATGGCATGGCAGTTGAACTGGCCCGTCTGGCGCTATGGTTAGAGACCATGGATAAGGAGCTCCCTTTTGAATTTCTTGACCATAGAATAAAACAAGGAAATTCTCTGGTCGGATCCTGGTTTTGTCATTTCCTTAACTACCCAGCAAAGGCATGGGAACGACAAGACGGAACAGGAAGCGATAAAAAAAATAAAAAAATTCTAAGAGAAAAAATAAAGCCTGAATTAATCCGTATCATTTCATCACCCAGTCAGTATGACCTTTTCGAACCCAAAGAACCAACAGATGTTATTTTTAATCGTCAATTACAATACTGGCATGAACTTGAAACAACTTCTCTTTTGGATACAGAAAAAAGAGAAGAGATTTATAGGGAAAAAATCGAAGATAATCCTGAATTCAAAAAATTAAAAAATCAATTCGATCGTTGGACAGCTATCTGGTTCTGGCCCACAGAAGAGGAAAATAAGCCTATCCTATCCCCATTAAATCTATTTTCAGATGACGAAAAAATCAGGGATATCGTACAGGATTTGAGATTAGAACATAGATTTTTCCACTGGGAACTGGAATTCCCTGAAGTTTTTTCTCTCTCAGAACAAGGAAAAAGAACCGGATTTGATGCACTAATCGGAAATCCTCCCTGGGATATTCAAAAACCGAATTCAAAAGAGTTTTTTTCTAACTTTGATCCTATTTACAGGACATATGGAAAACAAAAAGCGCTGAAAAGACAAAAAGAAATGTTTCAAGATTCTCCGGATATACAAAGACAATGGATTCATTATAATGCGACTTTTAAAGCTCTCTCAAATTATGTTAGAAACGTTAATGCCCCCTATGAAATCTCATTGACCAGAAAAAAAGATAATGAAGCTCTCAAGCGATTGTGGCAACTCCAGCGCAAACAACAACTATATAAGCACTGCCAGTCTACCCCTTTTTCACTTCAGGGAAGTGCTGATATTAATCTCTATAAATTGTTTCTCGAACAATCCTTGCATTTGTTAAAAAATGGGGGGAGATTAGGCATGATCATTCCTTCTGGAATATATACAGATAAAGGAAGCACTGCTCTGAGAAAGACATTTCTAGAAAATTCAAAGTGGGTATGGCTCTATGGATTTGAGAACAGAAAAAAAATATTTGACATAGACTCTCGTTATAAATTTGGCCCTCTCGTCATACAAAAGGGGAGTCAAACTAGATATGTGAAATGTGCTTTTATGCATCATGACCCCAGTGATTGGGAAGACCAACATCCTGAGCATATTGAAGTTC